>DATFIA010000141.1:0-3210 GCA_035270545.1 Treponemataceae bacterium | reverse complement strand
TCTCAGAGGTAGGGCCAATCATTGTGTTTCCTTCATAGGTGGAAGTTACCAGTACGCCCTTCCCTTTTTTTGTTGGGGTTTGAAATAAGACAGTCCCTATACTAAATTTAGGGTCTTTTCTTAGAAGACGATATATCCCTTTCGTTGGAATAATGTTAAAATCAAAATCTCCCGCCATCTGAGCCACTGTATCTGAATTAAGACCGGCTGCGTTTATTACGAATCGAGACTGGAAAGCTCCATTAGCAGTTTTAACCTGTATGCCTTCTTCTATCTTTTTAAGACCCACCACTTCAGATTCAGTTTTAAGTTCTACTCCATTATCTATTGCATTTTCCATCATGGCATAGGTGTAGTTAAAGGGGTCTACTATTCCAGCACTTTTACAAAAAAGGGCTGCTATAACTGCATCCGAAATTAAGGGCTCAATTTCACGCGCGCGGTTTCCATCTATAATTTCTAGTCCGGGAACCTTATTTTGAACTCCCCTTTCGTAGAGTTCGGTTAACACGAGTTTGTCGTCAGTATCAAAAGCGAGAACTAAAGAGCCCACATTTTTATACGTAAACTCTAGTTCTTCCGAGAGAGATTGAAAAAGAGCTGTACCTTCTACATTGAGTTTTGCTTGAAGGGTTCCGGGGTGGGCATCGTAGCCACCGTGAACTATTGCACTATTTGCTTTTGTTGTTTCTTGGCAGACTTCAGTATTTTTTTCAAGCAAGAGTATTTTTATTTCATATTTGGAGAGCTCTCTTGCAATAGAAGTTCCTATTGCGCCTCCGCCAATAATTATAACGTCTTTCATACGAGCCCCTATGGTGCATTATTCTAGTGCTTTACTTACTGGCAGTGTGAAGAAAAAGGTAGAACCTTTTCATTTCCTGTGCAATCTCCAATTATCATAAATTTCTCATTATCTTACATATCAACTATAATCTGAATCTGTAGAAAAATAAAGAAAACCGGCATTATTTGAGAATTGAGAGCAATTGAATCTTTTTTTTAGTGACTGAGGCAGAACGCAAAAGGATCCGAGAAAGACCTATCGCGGAGCCGCCGCGTACGAAAAACCATGGTGCGAGATAACGCTTATATAGCGGTAAATAAAACTTGCATACACCACAGATAGCGTGTATATTTATTCTTGAAATGCAAATAGAGGAGTAAAAAGTGATTATTGTTAAACGCACTGGAAACGGCGAAGAATATCGTCGAGAAAAAATATTACGGGCAATACAAGCAGCCTTCGCAAGCACTGGTTCAGACACAGAGTCTCCAATTATTAACCTCGTTACTTCGGAAATAGAGCAAAAGATAGAGAAAAAACAAGAAGATGGCGAGCAGATTACCGTAGAAACAATTCAGGATCTAGTTGAGCAAGGACTCATAGCTCATAATAGACACGCAGAGGTACGAAATTTTATTTTATACCGCGAAGCTCACGCCAAAGAGCGCGAAGCTCGGAACAAGATTCTGTCCGTTTTCGCAACAATCGGTGGCTCTGCTGGTTCTTCGCAATACTCTCTTAGTGAGAGACTGCAGCCCATTCTAAAAGGCCTTAGACAAGATTTTCCAGCAGAACAATATTCTACAGAACATTTATGGCAAAAGTTCTTTTCTTTTTTAAAAGATGACATTGTTGAAAAAGAAGCTCTTTCAATGCTGATAAAAGCTGCAGTAGAATTAACAACCCAAGAAGCTCCTCGTTGGGAGTTTATTGCCTCTCGAATCCTCAATATTCAATTCCGTATTCAACTTGAAAATGAGATGAGAAAACAAAATCTCAATTCTTTTTACGATAAAATCCAATACCTCACCACAGAAGGCCTATATGGCAGTTATATTTCTCTCTCCTATTCTGAAGAAGAAATAGCCTTTTTTGAAAGCAAAATAGAGGACTCGCGAGACAAACTACTCACGTTTAGCGCGCTCGATCTTTTAATAAGGCGCTACGTTATTCGAACAAGAAAAAACAAACCGGTAGAAACGCCCCAAGAAATGTTCATGGGTATAGCCATGCATCTCGCTATGAAAGAAACAGAAGAGCGAAGTATGTGGGTACTCAAATTCTACGATGTGCTAAGCACACTCAAAATAACAGTTGCAACGCCTACCCTCTCGAATGCGAGAAAACCGTATCATCAGTTGTCATCGTGCTTTATAGACACGGTACCAGACTCACTCGACGGTATTTACCGCTCAATAAATAATTTTGCACAAGTATCAAAATTTGGCGGTGGAATGGGTATGTATTTTGGTAAAGTCCGGGCCGTTGGAGGGCCAATTCGCGGCTTTCAAGGCGTAGCCGGCGGTATAATTAGGTGGATTAAACTCGCCAATGACACTGCCGTTGCAGTGGATCAACTCGGTGTACGGCAGGGTTCAGTAGCTGTATATCTCGATGCCTGGCACAAAGATTTACCGGAATTTCTTCAACTTAAAACAAATAACGGCGACGACCGCATGAAGGCGCACGACGTATTTCCCGCTATATGCTATCCTGACCTTTTTTGGAAAACAGTGCGAGATAATATTGACGCAAATTGGTATCTCATGTGCCCGCACGAAATTCTCACCGTAAAAGGGTATGCCCTAGAAGACAGTTGGGGCGACGAATGGGAAAAAAAATACAAAGACTGCGTAGCCGACGCTCGAATATCAAAACGTGAAATTCCACTTAAAGAAATAGTGAGGCTCATTCTAAAATCTGCGGTGGAAACGGGAACCCCCTTTGCATTTAACCGAGACCATGTAAACCGAATGAACCCAAACAGCCACAAGGGAGTCATTTACTGCTCAAACCTTTGTACAGAAATTGCTCAAAATATGAGCGCTATTGATCTTGTAAAAAAAGAAATACAAACAAAAGACGGCGACACTGTAGTAGTTGAAACTACTCGCCCAGGAGATTTTGTCGTATGTAACCTGGCCTCTCTCGTTCTCGGTAATATTGATATTGACTCACCAGACGAACTCGAAAATATTATAGCCACAACCGTGAGAGCACTCGACAACGTAATAGACCTAAACTATTATCCCCTACCCTATGCTGAGATAACAAACCAGAGGTATCGCTCAATAGGACTTGGAACAAGCGGGTATCATCACCTTCTCGCAAAACGAGCTATTAAATGGGAAAGCGAGGAACATCTCGAATTTGCCAATACGCTGTACGAGCGAATCAACCGTGCAGCAATTAACGCGAGTGCA
>DATFIA010000140.1:0-8659 GCA_035270545.1 Treponemataceae bacterium | reverse complement strand
ACTGTTCTTGGAGTGTGCCTTTAATATCTTCGCTATCTTGATACTGAACTTCGTGTGTGGTTGTGCCGGGAAAGGCTATTGCTTTGATTTCGAATGCGGGACAGTAGCGTTGTGGATTTTTACCAAACAATAATAATCCTGCAAGGTTGAGTTCTTTTCCACGCGCAAGGCCAAGATTTTGTAGTAGTTGTGTCAAGTTTTGATCGGGAAATTCTGTGTTTTCTCCGTAGCGGTGTTTGAAGTATGTATTGAAATCTTTTTCAGCAAAATCATTTATAGAGGTTCCCTGAACCGGTACGACATCTGCATAGATCAACCCTGAGCGTTGAAAAAGGCGTTGAATTTCTTCTCGAGCAGTGACATGTCTTTTGTCTGATCCACTTTTGACCCAAATTCGTCCCATGTTGTCTAGGTATGGTTTGCTCAGGCCATCAGGAACTTTGACTACTATTACGATACCTTGTGTGGTATGTATGTTTTCGGTGGCGGGGTGAATAGGTGGGCGTATGTGTTGGGAAGAGGCATTAGCAACTAATTGATTAAGTCGCCGTATATCTGATGAACTTAGTCCTGTTACAAGGTTTTCATCGTTTACTCCGAGTAATAAAATACCTCCGCCACTGTTTGAAAACGCTGCTAATTCTGCAGCAATGCTGTCTGCATTTATTTCATTTTGTTTAAATTGATGCCTACTATCCTCTCCTCGTGTAATGACTTCAAAGAGTTCCTTTTCCCTTCATATCGCCACCTTAAAATTAAACACTGACAATATTATATCATGCGGAATATTTTTATGTTACGTCAGGTTTATTGCTTCATCAACCTCACTGTGCCACGAAGTGTGCCATGACTTCTCTTATCATCTCCTTGTCCTCTCGTGTCCTTCGTTGACCATCAGGCTTTTCGCCCATATACTGACTTTAGTATCTAATAGTGAGAATTTTATGTGCTCATAATCTATTGGTCCCTGGTTCAAGTCCAGGTGGGCCCAGAAATACAAAGCCACATCCGCAAGGGTGTGGCTTTCTGTATTTCTGATGGAGATTTTCGCGGAGCGAGAACTCCACCACGGTTACAGGAAAAACTCCACCAGCGTGTAATAAGATAGGACTTGAACCGGAAGACCCGCCGACCAACGGGAATTATATGGTTTAGCACACTGCTGTCCAAGATAAATATAACACACTATTTGGCAACTACTATCACAAGTTAAGAGCTCGGCAAATACGTATGCAAATAAAACTCATAGCTCAAATTTTTTCGAGGATTTGTATTATCTGTTTATGGTCCTAGAATTTGTCATTTGCAAAAAGAGTTATGGGCATGAAATTATCTTGAACAGCAGTAATAACACTTATCAAAAACCAAGTGTTTTCTCACACCTTAAACTGATTCAGTGTCGAATCTACGCTTACAATATCTGCGAGCGTGCATTCGGCGGCACTGGTTACGTGGCGAGTTATTTCTTGTAAGTCAGATGTTTGTCTGTTGGTCTGCGCTACATGTTCGAGAATTTCACTGGCAGAATTGCGTAGTTTGCTAACGCTGGAAAATACATCTTTTGTTTCTGAATTTATAGCCTGCGTATTTTGAAGAATACTGTTACTGCTATCATGGATTAATGCCATGCTTTTATTAATTTCAATTGACCCGCTACTTTGTTCGCCCATAGCTAGTTTCAATTCACTGACCATCTTTTCCACTTCTGCGATTCTACCCGTAATTCTGGAAAACCCAGCGGTGGATCTGTCTGAGGCGCTGACAATTTCGGAAACAGATGCGGTTATACCGTTAAGTAAGTTTCTAATGGACAGAGATTGAGCCAAAGATGTTGCGGCTAACTTTCGAATTTCGGTAGCTACAACGGCAAACCCTTTTCCGGCAGATCCTGCATGAGCAGCTTCAATGGCTGCATTCATTGCCAAGAGGTTTGTCTGATCGGCCATTGATTGAATGAGAGTATTGGCCTCCTCAAGTCCTTTGGAATGCACATTGATATCAGCAATTTTTGTTCCAACATCAATTTGTAATTTTTTTCCGGACTCAGATTCCTTTACCAATTCGCTATATTGATCTGACACCCGAGAAATTATGGTGTTTACGGAATCTATGTTTGCTGTCATTTCTTCAACAGCTGCAAAAGATTGAGAGAGTGCTTTCGTTTGGTTTTGAATTTCTGTATCGAGTTTGCGAATGTTTGCCTGTAAGAGTCCAATTGCACCCATTGTCTGCCCAGTACTTGAATCTTGTTCAACTGCTAGTGCGTTTATTTTCTCCATATGATTCAGCAAGGTGTTTAATGCATCAACAGATTTAATGGCATCGCTTGAAAGGTCAACTCCGGTTTTGTTAAGAGACTGAACTTCCATCTGTATAGTTAAAACAATATTGCGCATTGTTTTTAGAAACGCATTAAATTGTAAGCTAAGGGCGCTTATCTCATTTGCACCTTTTACTGGAATTTGAATAGTTAAATCCCCGACACCCTGAGCAATCTGCTCGAGCGGCCCACTGAGTATTTTGATAGGATTAAAAATCAGAGTTGAAACAAATAAAATCATTGCAAGGCCAATTACAAGTCCTATGCAGCCAAAGAGAATGAGAGTTCGTAAAACAACCACAATTTGCGTATGCAAGTCAGAGGCATCGTAGTCACAGCCAACAATTCCAATTATGTCACCACTCGCATTCAATATTGGAACATACACGGAAATTAGCCATCCCCAGTCAGTCTGATACTCCATACTGGAAAAAGATTCCTTTCCTTGAGTAAATACATCCATGAAAGCTGGGCCAAACGAGGAGATATCCTCTTCATCACCCAGAGCAGAAAAAGACTCCTCGTCATCGGTGGTGCTGCTTCCATCTATTATATATATAAAACGATTATCATCTGTACGTGCCATGGTATACAAAAACCGGCTTGAAGAATCTTTCTTCAATTCTAAAAGCCATTTTTGGGTTTCAATATAATATGGATCAGATGAATCTAAGCTTGCAGTAAGGCGGCTAAACGCTTCGCTATTCAAGCTCTCAGCCACCTTGCGAGCGAGGGGAAAAGCCCCTCTCGCAAATATAGATGTCGTTGATGAAACTAGCTCGCTAACTGATACAAAAGTAAATGCAGAGCACAGCAGTAAAATAAAAATAGTCGCAAAAAGTATAAATCTAGCCCGAAGTGAAGAAAATAAATGACTCATTTAATAATTATATACTCTTTTTTCGCGATTTAAATTAAATGTGGAAAAATTTAATTATTTAATGAAAAACGCTCCACTAAACCTCTTAAATCGTAATAATTGTATAGCCTTTATCTAGGTAATCCTTCATAGCAGGATGCCCACTCATGTCCCCATTAATAGGCAAAGAAGCTTTTTGCGCAATTTCTAAAGTACCCAGCTTTGAGGCACATGCTTTACACACACAATCCAAATAACCCTTATCTACAATTTTCTTAAAAAGAGCCGAAAATGGTTTCGTCGTATCTAATAATTCTGGAAGTAATCCAACAGAAGCACCTTCTAAAATAAGAATTGCCTCATCGCCCCTTTCATTCATATCCAATACATTTAATAGGGCGTGCGAAAAACACGGGAGAGAGCCCGTAAATGCAAACAGCGCAACTTTCATAAAATCCTCCTGAAAAAAATCGTACGTACAATTACTAGTTTACCATAAGAGCTTAGATGAATCCATGAAATTAAAGTCAGGGCACCGCGCCTCCGTCCGTTGGACGTCGTCGCCGGGCTCTGCGGGGCCTTGGTCCGGCCTTCGGCCGGGACCGCTTCGCGCCCCTTGGATCCCTGGCGCAAAAAAAGACTTCATCATTTCTCTCCCAACTGGTTCCTCTTATGGGCAGAAGATTGAAAAGGAGTTAAAATGAGCTCATGCGCAATTCTGTATAAATCAAAATATGATACAACTAAACTGGAAGCAGTAAAAAATAGTTAAGTTGCGGTTTTCAATTCTAGGGAGTATAATGCACCTATGTCTGATGAAACAATCATAACAAGCAGTGCAGTAGGGCATCGACTCGATATAATGACCGAGACAGATAGAGTGTCCTATTTGTTATTTAACAACAGCAAGGTAAAACTTGTTGAAAAAATTACAATAGGGCGTTCCGCGGATAACGATATCGTAATAGATAACAAGTTAACCAGCCGGCATCATGCAATTGTTCAAAAAATTAAAGACGAATATTTTCTTAAAGATGACGGTAGTACTAATGGAACCTTTCTTAACGGAAAAAAAGTGCCAGATGGAAAATACGTTAAACTTCACAAACAAGATAAAGTAACCATCGGTAATGTTCATTTAATTATTTCGTAAGAAGAAGGTGCCGAGAACGAACGTACTCGTTCTCGTTGGGCATATCATTGCAAAAATGAAACCCGCCCCTGCAAGATTTTTCACACGCGGCGGCTCCGCGCATGGCCCGTCTCTCACCTTCCTTCTTTCTGCCTCAGTCTAAATTCTTTGCCTCTATAACAACAAAGCGCTCGTTTTCGCGCACTATAGAAACCTGCGTAAATAGGCTTTCTAAATAGCGATTGTGTCCAAGATGCCCGTTTGTAACAACTAAAAGTTTTCCAGAAGGTTTTAGACAGCGACGGGAATCTTCGAACATGCGCTGCGCTATAGAAATGGTTTGTGTTTGACCCATCCCTGAATGAAAGGGGGGATTACAAAGAATTAAGTCGGCCTTTTCATTTTCAACGCCATTGAGACAATCTGTCCAAACGAAGTCTGCGCGCTCTGCTATATTGTTATGGGTAAAACCTGCACGAGCAGATTCTACGGCCATAAAAGATTCATCGGCACAAATAAGTTTTGAGTGTGGAAAAAGTTTGGCAGCTACAAGAGCGAGCAATCCGTTTCCGCATCCGCAGTCGATTATACATTGTTCTAAATCATTTTTTATTTCTGCAATATAGTGTAAGAGGGTTAGGCTTCCCTTGTCATGGCCGCTGGCAGAAAAAACTCCTGCATGGTTGAATAAGTCGAGTTCAGGTAATCCTTCCTCGCTAAGTTTTTGAATACGCGGCCAACTGGTTTCTGTTTTTTTTAGGACGCTCGGTTTTGCAGCCTCGCCAGTAAAGGTGCTGTGAATAAGACGGGCCTTATGTGCGGCAAGGCTTGTTTTAGTTGGTCCAATAATTGTTTCAAAAAGGTTAATTGTTGAGTTGTGAACATCACGAGTCATAGCTCCCGCGCAGATTGGAATTCCTGCAGGAAGAACAGTGGTTAAAAAAGTAAGCTGAAATTCTAGCAGCAAGGTGCTTTTGGGAATCTGCATGAGGACTATGTCTGGTTGCCAGGTGGAAAAGTCGAGCGGTGAAAGAGAATCAATAAGGGTAAATTTTGGGGGTTCGCTGTCATCAGTTTTTTCGATTCCTTCGATTTTATTCATTTCACAATTTTTCGCGAAAGCAATGCGCGTTACAGCCGAATCCGATTGTAAACGTACTGAGTGCCCCAGATTAAGGGCTGCGACACTGAGAGCTCCAAAAGAATCATTTAGTATAAGTACATTTAACCGTTTAACGCCGGCACAATTATTGCCGGCACCAGCATTGCCATCGGCAAAAATCTTCAAATGTTCAATTATGAGGGTATCTGCGCCATTCCAGGCACGCAGTCCTCTGTCTTCCGCATCGTAGGGGAAGCGGCCCATTTTCAGTGTACCGCCAGCGTTATTCCATATTTCCATGCATCGAATCTACGATAATGCACCGAGAATAACAAGCGACAGTAGGAAAGCGCACTCTCACAAAAAAAGCATCGCGAGTCCTGCAACCGCACAGCAGGCACCAAGAATTTCGACAGGTAAAATAAGGCGTTTAAAAAAAATAATAGAAGGCGGAATAATGAGCACTGGAGTAAGAGAGCTCAAGGTTGAAACTATTCCGGCTTTTGCATTTTGTAGCGCAAAAATTAAAAGCCCAACTCCTATAAAAGGTCCGAACAAGCCACCTACGGCAATGAGTGAAAAACCTTTTCGATCATGGACGGACTTTTTAATTTCTCCCACTTTGCCTGTAAACAAAGCAAACAGGAGAAACCCTACTAGCGCACTAATAATGCGAATCTGAGTGGCAGAAACGGAATTAATTCCGGCAGCACCAGCCTTGGTAAAAAGCGTGCCAACAGCCATACAAAGGGCAGAAAGAATACTGAATACAACTCCAATGTGATACCGTCTCTTGAGCGTTTGGGACTGTACATCATCAGTTTTTTCAGGGCTTATCTCATTTTTTTGCTTTTTCCAGCCAGCAGAAACAGTCAGCGCAATTCCGGTAATGCATACCAAAATGCCCGCTAAGGACCAATAACTCAGCTTTTCCTTAAAAATAAAAAACGCACCTATTGCGGTGAATGGAACTGAAAGTGACATAAGAAGCATAGTGAGAGAGGAGCCGACTAAGGCGTAGGCATGGAGCAAAAAATAATCCCCAATAACAAAACCGACTACGCCCGAGGCGCTCAAAAAAATCCAAGCAGACCCAGAAATATTAGTTGGAATAAAACTACCATTGAGCACATAGGCTAAAAGGGCGAGATACAGGGTGCCAAAGGCTACTTTGAGCGTATTTACGGCCATTACTCCAACTCGCTTTACCGCCTGCTCCATTACAAGCGCCCCTATCGTCCAAGATATCGCTGTGCCTAGAGCGGCCAATTCTCCAATACGTGCAGTCATTTTTTGTACCTCACATCCATTTCAAAACACTATATAGTAAAGTAATTACCTTGACAGTATTTTTTTAGAAGATTTTGGGCGCCGCGCCTCTGTCCTAGGACGGTACTCCGTCCTGGGGGCTCTGCGGGGGTTCCGTTCTAGGTCGGATACTCTTGGCTTTTCGCCAATCGCATCCGACCTAAAACCGCGAAGCGGCCTTTGGATCCCTGGCGCTAAGAGGATTATCTTTTACCCTGTTTTCCATTTTAATTGTGCTATAGTTATTGTAAGTTTAATAAGGAGTTTCAAAATGAAACATTTCGTAAAGTTTTTTGTTCTCGCAGTACTTGTAGTAGCCATGGTTGGTTGTACTACCGTTGCTCCAATGGGTGCCACAAGCAACCCTGTAGGAAAAAAAGTTGGAGAGGCTTCTGCTAACTACCTTTTTGCAGGTTTCCCTCTTAGCTTGAATCAGGATATGAGTATCGCCAAGGCTGCTGCCAACGGTGGTATTACCAAAATCTCTACCTATGACCTCAAAGTATTAACCTACTTTGGTGTATTCTCTAAAGTTACAACAACTGTAACAGGCGAGTAATCCCAACCTAAAACAAAGCGAAAGGTCGTAATGACCTTTCGCTTTGTTTAAAAAAGAAGCCTACATGAAAAAAAATGGTATTATATTGTTTGTTGTCTCCCTTTTTTTTACTTCTTGCGTTACTCAACAGAGAGTTTTAACCATGCTTACACCAGAAAGTCCTCAATATTTTGTTCGTCCTGTGCAGTTTGTTTCTGGAGAATATAAAACGCTCCTTGACTGTACCTTGCAGGTAAAAAATGCAGAAATTCAGAGCGATGTAATCATTAATTACTCAGTTTCCCCTAAAAAAGATTTACAGCTGAAAACAAGTCTTCCTGTAGTCGTTTTTTCAACTCCAGAGGGTGCATTTAAAACTTCATCTATATCCCTTATGTATATAGATATTAATTCTGGTGTAGCGCGGTATACATCCACTATGAGCCCTGAGCAATTTACGACCATTATAAAAAATGTCGATACGCTAGCAATTTATGTTGAACAAGATACACGCAAGGGAAAAAGCGTTGTTTCAAAAAAGTTAAATGATTCTTTAAAAATGCTTACGAGAGTCATTTATTAGGGTAGATTTCAATCTTGAGCGTGAATAAAATTGATATAAATAAATTAAACTTAGAAAGTCTTGAGACATAAAAAGATCGCAAACCCATTCTAGGTACAAATTCCTCCATATAAAACCGTATACGAAAGTCTTTACGATCCTACTGTTCGCTAACGCACATACTAAGTGCTTCTTTATGCATATAGTGGGTGTATACTGTAAAACAATAGGTCCCGCAGTTTGATATAAAAGGAACGTATGCCAGATAAAAAAAGAGTAATTTTTGTTATTTCTGCATTTGTCTTTGCGTTATTTTTCTCAGCGTTCGCTTTCAAGGTCGTTGGTCAGTTAAAGCAATCTGCGGAAAACCAAAAACACTCATACGATATTATGCATCAGGCAAATGTTTTGCTTTCTACCTTAATGGACGTAGAAATTGGACAGCGCGAATTTTTGTTAACTGGTAATGAACTCGAATTAGAACCAACTCTCACATTATTACAAAACATTCCTACTCTGCTCGAAGAATTACGTGGAAAAAATATATTGACGGCCGCTGTGAAACATTTGGATGCAGTTGCTCCTTTAATAGCAGTAAAACTGACCAACATATCGAATGAAATAGATCTTCGCCGAATTATAGATTCTCTGCCTCCTTTTTCGCTTGCAACCGAGAAAGAGAGTGCACAATTAAGCGCTTCCATTCGTAGCGAATTAGGCAGTTTTATTGAGGTAGAGGAAAAAGCCATAGAGCAAATAGATGTAACGTTCCAAGAAAATTTACGAAAATCAGTAGCGGTTTTTGTTTTGACCATAATCATTACATACGTTTTTATAC
>DATFIA010000139.1:0-5804 GCA_035270545.1 Treponemataceae bacterium | reverse complement strand
CACAGGTTTTTCAGCCCCAAATCCTCTTGTATAGACGTTGTATTCATTTCTCACTCCCATTTCGATTAAAAAGAGGGCGACAGCTTCAGCCCTCTCTTCTGAAAGTTTTTGTCTCGAGGTTTTAGTACCTGCCAAAGCAGTGTGACCTGAAATAAGAAGTTCTTTATTGTTATAGCGTTCAATAATGGCCGCAAGCTTGGTTATCTTTATTTTTTCTGAGGGAAGGAGTCTCGCTGAATCTGCTTCAAACTGAATATTTTCAATGCTCAGAGTAATTCCTTCTTCAGTATCACTTGCATTAACATCTTCGATCCCTAACCGAGAAATCTCATCGTTCATATCTTTTATTGCTTGTTTTCGGTCAATCAAAACGTTTTCTGTTACAGCGGCCTCCGCAGTCCCTCTAAATTCATAAACATCACCTGAGCGAAGCTTAAGTTGAATACGAAATTCTTCATTATAGAAGGGAACATAGCCACCTTTATTATCCCATAAAATTCGTTGTTTTGAATAACCCATAGTAAGAACAGGATAATCACTTCCTGAAGGAGCCTTCTTTTGTACATCCACAGGTGTTTCAAAAAAGAGCGTGTATTCAGCATCTATTATGTGGAGGGTTTTTCCTTCCTGTTCAGTAGGCCCAACATAGGTATAATGAACATTAAAAGGAGCCCTAAACGGTGTTTGAATTCCAAATCTATCACGTAAATCGTGAGCTTCCTCACCTGTTCCTGTCCAAGTATCACCAGGTTTTACATCTTTTTCTAGAAAGGTAGGGACATTTCGAACAACAGGCATAAAATATTCAGGTGAAATATTGTACATTCCTAATTCGTCTCTTCTGAAAATGCTCTTGTATTCTCTCCCCCAAGAAAACGTTCTGTTAGATGTTTTTTCGCTCGTCATAAAAGTACAATCATGAAGAGCAGATGCCGCCTCTGTTTTTGTCGCGGGGCGAGTATCAGAAACTTTTACGGTAATTCTATTTGTAATATCTGCCGAATGTGAAAAAATTCTATTTACATAGACATTTTCTTTTACAACAGAGTTAATTCTATAAGAGTCTCCGTTGCTAAATTGATACCGAAATTGCTCCCCAGTAAGTCGTGTAGGTGTCAGTACGCAGAATACACCTGTTAAAAAAAGGATCATAAAAGTTTTGTACATAAACACAATTCGCTTCATAGACTGAGAAATATCACTAATCATACTTATAGTATCGGTTTATTTTGATGTTTATTGGCAAAAAAGAATAAAATGTTGTAACGTTTAATGCGCAAAGAGTTTTAGTAAGCGTATGTCGAACAACTGGTGAGCACCAATACGCGATATGCCTCCTTTATATGAAGGGCTTTTAGTATGGCCCAAATCCCGGCAGGATTTTACTCCTCCTTTTGCCTGCCGGGTTTTTTTAACCAACCGCAAAAAACCGTAAAAAACTGTAAAAAACCGCAACAGACTATTGACCAAAAAAACTAAAACCAGTATCTTATTAACACACGCCGCAGGATAGAGCAGTTGGCAGCTCGTCGGGCTCATAACCCGGAGGTCGTAGGTTCGAGTCCTACTCCTGCTATAGTAAAGAGAATCCCTGACCGGAAACGGTTAGGGATTTTTTATTTTAAAATGCTTCATTATGTTTCGGTTTTGGGGGGACCCCGAGATTCGGCTACGAATCTCTTGACGGGCTTTCCGCTGCAATTCCTCGCCCGCCTATCGGCGTTCTGCGGGATTTTCGCTTCAATCCCTGGTGCGAAGAAAGATAAATCTTGTTTCATCGGTATTTGTTTTTAATGTTACTAGGACGCTGCTCGCTCTTCACCTCTGTGTATAGAATTTGACATTTCCTTGTTTCCTTGTTATCCTTAAAAAAGGAAAGAGGGGTGTAAAATGTCAGATGTAATAGACCGAAAGAGAGTTGCAATCTCAGTTAAACGGCAATTTACTATTCCGCAAAAATACTATGAGGTGCTCGGTTTTGAATCTGATGCGGAATGCACTCTTTTAGACGGAGGTATATTTATACGCCCTCTACGAGACGATCCATCGGATTTCTCAGAACACATATTAGCAGATCTTATTGGACAAGGACTTTCCGGCCAGGAACTTCTTGCTCAATTCAAAATACAATCAAAAAAAGTTCGCCCTGCTATCCTGAAAATGATTACCGAAGCAGATAAAGAGGCAGAGTCCAACAGGAAAGAGACGCAAAATATTGATGACCTTTTCGCTCTAGTAAAATTATAATGTACGAACTCAGATTTCTTACATCTGCTGAACGATACTTCAAAAAAATACGAGAAAAAGGACTACAAGACGCCTTTAAAACAAGTCTCGAGAAAATTTCTGGCGATCCCTACCTTGGACAGCAAAAAAAAGGGGATCTTGCAGGAATCTATTGCTATGATCTTTTTTATTCTAAAAAAAACTATGAAATAGCGTATCGTATCTACGAAGAAAAAAATAACTTGGTTGTTGTTATAATGGCCGTAACACGTGAAAATTTTTACGAAGAATTAAAAAGGTACATGAAGTGACACGGCAGTACTTTTAGCTGTCTTTTTTTATCTTATAGAATGTTGGGCACCTCGAGATTCGATTACGAATCTCAGGCCGGGCTTTCCGGGGCTTCGGTCCGGCTTACGCCGGGACCCGCTTCGCGCCCCTACAATCCCTGGTGCGGGAGCGTTTTACAAAACGAGAATGCAATTGACAAATTGTAAAACGACGCTTGCCAAGGCGGCTTTTCCCAATAAACCCTATATTTCACTTGAAGACCCCGATATTGCGCGACTTGCTCGCGAGGATCCCCGTGGTCTTCTTGATAGTTATAAAGATGGTTGTATTCTTGATGAAGCTCAAACTGTTCCCGAAATATTTGTATACCTCAAAACAGCCGTAGATAAAAATTCCATACCCGGTCGCTATATTGTAACTGGTTCACATCAAGTCAGTTTGCTAGAGAGGGTGACCGAGTCCTTGGCGGGCAGAGCTGCTTTTATAACGCTGTATCCACCGAATTTACGTCTGATCTTGAAACCTGGATGAGGTTTTCCGGTTCGGCTCCAGAGACTTGCTCAATTGTATATGCAGGCGATATGGAAATGAAAATGAAGGGGATTGCGGTAAATAAGTGGGATTCCGTGAAATAAGAAATGGCCAAAATTGCAAAAGGGTGTAAACTAAAGTAAAAAATTAGGAGATAACTAAATGTCGTTTTCCTGGAATGAGACTAAAAATACATGACTGAGGAAGAAACCAGAAAAAAACTGATAGATGCTCAACTTTTAACTGCGGGATGGAATGTCGACGATCTTTCTCTTGTGGTGAAAGAGTTTGACATACAGGTTGCCCTGCCAGAGGGAGTGAGCGAACCTCGAACCAAATACGAGGGGCATCAATATAGCGACTACGTCCTTTTGGGCAAAGACCGAAAACCGTTAGCGGTTGTCGAGGCTAAGCGAACCAGTAAGGATGCCGCCATCGGCCGTGAACAGGCCAAACAGTATTGCCAGAACATCCAGCGCCAACTGGATTGCGAATTACCCTTTTGTTTTTACACGAATGGCTATGATGTCTTTTTCTGGGATTTGGAAAACTATCCGCCGCGTAAGGTTGTCGGTTTTCCCACTCGCGATGACCTTGAGCGCTTTCAATATATCCGCCGCAACCGAAAGCCACTGACGCAGGAACTAATAAACACGACCATTGCAGGACGCGATTACCAGATACGGGCTATTCGCGCCGTACTTGAAGGTATTGAGAAAAAGAAGCGCGAGTTTCTGTTGGTTATGGCAACGGGGACAGGCAAGACCCGCACCTGCATTGCCCTTGTTGACGCCTTGATGCGCTCGGCGCACGCAGAAAAGGTGCTGTTTCTGGTAGATCGAATTGCCTTGCGCGAACAGGCCTTGAGCGCGTTCAAAGAGCATTTGCCAAACGAGCCTCGCTGGCCAAATGAGGGCGAAACGCAGTTCTCCCGAGATCGCAGAATATACGTCTCAACCTATCCCACCATGCTCAATATCATCCGCGACGAATCATTGCGACTTTCTCCTCATTTTTTTGACTTCATCGTTATCGACGAGAGTCATCGCTCCATTTACAACACGTACGGCGAAGTGCTGTCATTTTTCAAGACTTTGACATTGGGACTGACCGCCACGCCCACCGATATTCTCGATCATAATACCTTCCGACTTTTCAATTGTGAGGACGGTCTTCCGACCTTCGCCTATACCTTCGAAGAGGCAGTTAATAACATTCCACCGTACCTCAGCAGTTTTCAGGTAATGAAGATCCAGACTCGCTTTCAGATGGATGGCATTAGCAAACGCACCATCAGTCTCGAAGATCAGAAAAAACTTATATTGCAGGGTAAGGATATTGAGGAAATAAATTTTGAGGGCACGCAGCTTGAAAAGCAGGTTGTCAACAAAGGCACGAATACCCTAATCATCAGAGAATTCATGGAAGAGTGTATCAAGGACCCTAACGGCGTGCTTCCCGGAAAGACTATTTTCTTTTGCTCGACCAAAGCACATGCCCGCCGAATGGAAGAAATCTTTGACGCCTTATTTCCCCAGTATAGCGGAGAGCTCGCGAAGGTACTCGTGTCGGACGATCCCCGCGTATACGGAAAAGGCGGACTCCTCGACCAATTTACCAATAACGATATGCCCCGCGTGGCCATCAGCGTAGACATGCTCGACACCGGCATCGACATCCGCGAAATCGTCAATCTCGTGTTCGCGAAACCTGTCTATTCATATACAAAATTTTGGCAGATGATCGGCCGCGGTACGCGACTCCTTGAATCCGCCAAGGCGAAACCCTGGTGTACGGAAAAGAGCGTCTTTTTGATTCTTGATTGCTGGGACAATTTTGAATACTTCAAGCTGAGCCCCAAGGGAAAGGAGCTCAAGCCCCAATTGCCCCTACCAGTGCGCCTCGCGGGACTGCGGCTCGACAAGATAGAGAAGGCATTCGATGTTGGTCAGGCAACAATAGGTGAACGGGAAATTGAGAGGCTTCGTCGGGACATCGCCGCTCTTCCGCGCGGTTCAGTCGTTATCAAGGAAGCCGCCGGTACGCTCGCCCCTCTTGCGGAAAATAACTTTTGGATTACGCTCACTCACGAAAAACTCGAATTCCTTCGCAACGAAATTAAACCACTTTTCCGGACAGTATCCGAGGCTGACTTTACGGCCATGCGCTTCGAGCGCGATCTTTTGGAATACTCTGTGGCAAAACTCGGTAGCGAAGTGTTGAAAGCCGAAACTCTGCAAGAGGGTATCATAGAGCAAATTATGGAATTGCCGCTTTCGGTTCCCTTCGTTCAAACCGAGGAATCTCTGATCCGAAGCGCGCAATCCAATCGGTTTTGGACAGAAGGCGACCCGCTTGAGCTCGATGCGGAACTCACGCGCGTAAACGAACGGCTCGGGCCGCTCATGAAATTCCGCGAGCAAGCTGTAGTCACCGGACCGACACACCTCGACCTGACCGACGTTCTTCATCTGAAAGAAATGGTTGAGTTCGGGCCGAAAAACGAAGCGGTCAGTATCAGCCGGTACCGGGAAATGGTCGAAACCCTTATCGCTGAGCTTACAGAATGCAATCCCGTACTGCAAAAAATAAAGAACGGCGAGGAGGTAAGCGAAGCCGAAGCCGTTGCCCTCGCTGAACTTCTTCACGAGGAACACCCTCACATCACCGAAGAGCTCTTGCGTCAGGCCTATCAAAACCGCAATGCGCACTTTATCCAATTTATTCGCCACATTCTGGGCATCGAGATATTGAAA
>DATFIA010000138.1:0-25209 GCA_035270545.1 Treponemataceae bacterium | reverse complement strand
GTTCGTTTTTTAAACCGCTAGTAGCAAATTGTCCTTTTCTTTACCTCTTACAAAATTCATTGTGAAAAATCCAAAAACAATTAAAAAAGTCAGGGGAAGATATTTTCTAAAATGCACAGGCTTAGAGTCCATAAGATACCTCTCTTTAAAGCGGTATATCATGAAAATCTGTTACAGAAAAAAAATTATCTTGTAGTACATTTTGAAAATATTGGAGAATACCCACAAAAACACCGCAATAGTCTATTTTTTGAGTATAATTCAAAAAGTGATATTGACAGAATAGAGATAAGGCCATTACCATCGCAATAACAAATGTTGCTGAACGAGTAACTATATAGAATCATTATTTAATAACAGGTCTTTATGAATACTTTTAGTATGGGTAATTATCTATGATAATTCCTACCAATTATCGAAATGCAATACATCATGGATTATATATGAGAAACCTATGCTTGGCCGCATGAAAAGGGTCGGATTTATTTCGACACTCATTTTCTGTGCCCTATGCCTATGCGGCATCGCTTTCATCTATATCTTCAGTGTGAGACAGAGCTCAGAGCCCGTAGAAAAAGGTATTGCAGTAGCGCCCAAACGAGGAGAAACAATTTTACTCAATGGTGAGTGGTTTTTCACACCAGGCTTAACAACAGAGCCTATTTATCTCGTCGTCCCGGGAGTCTGGGACCTTGGAGAAAGTACTCCCTCTTCTGGCTCGTATCGACTTTCCATCATCGATCTAATACCAGGTAATCTCTACGCTCTCCAGTTTAAAGGATTAAGCACTAGAGCACAGATTTCGATGAATGGCGACCTCTTAGGCTCATGGGGTTATGAGGGAGTCAATTACATACCGCAAACCTTTTGGTTCACTCCTAAAGAACCTTCTATAACTCTAAAAGTCGACATGAAAAACGATTTACACTCTACTGGGGGACTATGGCTTTCCGTCCTATTTGGAGATGCCGCGGCAGTTGAGAGAACATCTGCAAGCGATCGATTCATGGATCTACTTGTTATTGGCGCAATACTGATGATGGCACTCTATCACCTAACCTTATATATAATGAGACGAGAAGATAAATCCTCTCTATTTTTTGGGTTATGTTGTATTGTTACAGTAATTAAGACAGGCCTCTCCGACGAGCAAATACTCACAATGATGCTGCCAAGCCTAAATGGAGTGCCAGGACTCCGCTTAGCTTATCTGGCCACCATCTTAATCCCCATTACTTTTTTACTCTACTTTCACAGTACTTTCGTTGGTCACCAACTTCGCATTGTCTTACCAGGAATGCTCACGCTCGGGACTATTAGTGCAGTTTTGGTTGTGTTCGCGCCAGTTCATGTGATGCAAGCCTGGTTTATCTTATACTTACTTGCAATCCTGCTCTTGGGAGTCTATATACTAGTTGCACTATGTATGGAAGTCTGTGATAAAACACTTGGGGCTCTCACCATGGTATTTGGATCCATTATTCTACTACTGGCTGCTATCAATGACGTACTCCATAATCTCAATATAATCTCAACTTTTTATTCAATAGGGTTAGGAATATTTTTCTTTTTGTTCACCCAGTCGATATTACTTAGCAGAATATTTTCCCGCAGTTTCAAAGAATTAAAAGACCTTAACAGCAACTTAGAGCGGCGGGTAATTGAGCGCACCTGGGAGTTAGAAGAATTATCTCGTGTGGACAACCTTACCGGTCTCACTAATCGACGGTATTTTTGGGTTCTATTGGAGCGCGAATGGGCTCGGTGGATACGGTATCAGCAAGATTTCTGCGTTGTAATGATAGATCTCGATAAATTCAAAGACCTAAACGATACCTTTGGTCACACAGCAGGGGACAAAGCCTTACGAAATCTTGGGCGTCTTTTAAATAAACTCATACGCAAAACTGATACCGCAGCGCGATACGGAGGAGAGGAATTTTGCCTCATACTACCCGGAACCTGCATCGCAGAAGCAACCAGTCTTGTGGAGAAAATACGAATAGCCTTTGCATCTGAACCACTAATAACACAACCCGTTCCAATATTCAAAACGCTGAGCTACGGTATAGTAAGTGCCTCCAGGCATGCCTCGGAAGCAGAAATGATCGAGGCTTCCGACAAGCTCATGTACAAAGCAAAGGAATCTGGCAGAAACCAAGGCTGTGTAGAAGAATAAGATCCATCGTTTTTTACCAAGCGTCAGCAATACTCCTCAAACGTAAAGCAGAGATGAATTTTTCTAGATTCACAGAAAGAATGGTTCCCTGTGAAGGAGAATCTGCAAAAATCTCTGTTTTTTTCACGCAAATTTGAGCACTGTCGCCAGGCCCTAAATCAAAATAATTATCGGAAAAAAGAGCATCGAAGCCTTCAGTTTCAAGTTCAATATATCGAGCAAATACGGAAGATGTAACAGTTATAGTAAAACTGTCTCCTGAATCTATAACACTAAGGGCAGCTTGCCGTCTAATCCAATTAAAATGTTTCGCCTTTACAAAAAGTACAGAACCCCGTGTAACACCAGAGGGCAAAACAAGTTCAAAAAGTAAGACTGATGATCTGAGCGCTTCGCGGTTCGTTAACATAGAAGAAAAATCAAGAGCAACAGCCTTCACGTCTGTTCGGGCTGGAACCTTCACAACTTTTTTGCCTGTTTGTAATATAAGAGTTCCAGAAACACTGCGGCTTTCATCGCACAATCTCCATATAACAGTTCCTTCAACTGGAACATCAGTTTCATTTGTCACATGAAGATCTACAGAAGGTCCCTCTTCACAGGCAGAAATAAGAACTGGTTCAAAAAATCGCTTTGAAAGATAATGGAGCGCCTTCCAACGACCAAAATAATCTATGCTTGCCCAAGAAGCAACTGGCCAGCAATCATTCAACTGCCAATAAACAGCTCCCATACAGCGATTTTCATTTCTATTTCGTCTCCAGTGCTCTACTCCATATCGAATACCTTCAGCTTGAATTAGCTGCGAGGCATAAACAAGAGATGAAAAATCTTTTGGGTACTGATACGTTTCACTGATATAGTGCAAACATTTTGCATTTCCCGACTCACACTTTTGATGATTTTCCATTACTGGCGAAAAAATATTACAGTCGCTTTCATGAGTAAAAGATTCAATTGTTTTAAATGAAGGAAAAGACTCTATACCAAATTCTGACATAAACCGAGAATAACAATCGCGGTAGGCAGTAAACGGTTTAAGCCCATGCCAAACAGTCCAATTATGCATGTCCCCGTATTCTTCGGCATTTGGTCTAAAAAATGATCCACCTGAGGAAGGAGAAGAAACCCAGAAAAAAGTTGCAGGGTCTATCTCTTTAGATAGAGAGGGAAGTATTTCTTCATAGAGTTTTATATAGTCGGCCTTTAGAGCTGGAGAGTATAATTCTGACCAGCCCCATGAACACCAAGCTTCCTCTTGTTCATTATTCCCACACCATAAACCAAGAGAGGCATGATGTCTAATTCGCTTAGTATTATCTATTATTTCTCTTACAATATTTTTTCGAAAATCTTCAGTTAATTCATACACACCGCAGGCCATCATATGGTCATGCCAAATAATTAAACCATAGGTGTCACAGAGCTCATAAAAATCGTTCTCAGGATAATTAGCCCCACCCCAAACGCGAATACAATTATGATTCGCTTGAGCAGCTGACTTAATTAAACGCTCTGTTCTTTTTCGTGTATTTCGAGTTAAAAGAGAATCTTCGGGAACATAGTCTGCTCCCATAGCGAAAAAGGAGATACCATTAACTTCTAAGGCGAAAGATTCTCCCCATCGATCTTTAGTCTGATTAACACGAATTGTTCTCAACCCTATCTGCATCGTTTTAGTATCTATAACCGTTTTTGAACTCGCACTAGAAAGTGTAACACAGACCTCATATAAGGGTTGATTCCCCATCGTATTTGGCCACCAAAGTTGAGCTTCAGGTATTACAATAGAGAGATTTTCTTCAATATAAAAAGAACCAGGAGAATCATAGCCAGTAGAAACTTTCCTATTCGTAGAATTTACAGTGCAATGGGCAGTAAATTGAAGAGCTTCGCTCCCACTAAAATCTAAATTGTTTGGGGAAGTAATAGAAACTGAAATAGTCACAGGGGAATCTCTTAATTCTACTACACGAGTACGAATGTGTACGGTAACTTCTTTTTTATCTTTTGTTACGTGACTATGATCTTGGGTAATATACACATCGTCGATACGAGCAATATTTGAACATCTCAAATACACAGGTCGCCAAATTCCAAGATCCGGAAGAACTGGACCCCAATCCCAACCACTCATTGAATGAGATTTACGCAAGTGGCAAAATCCCGGATACTGTCCTCCTGACCCTCCTGGAAGTGTTAGTCGCTTCTGTTCTTGGAGCATATATTTTGTTGGAGAATTAAACACAATCGAAAGTGTATTTTCACCGACAACAAGAGATGAAAGGACAGGAAAAACATAGGTGCAATGCATATCATTTACCGATGCAAGAGATTGATCGTTAAGTGTAATAGAAGCAATTGTATCGATTCCTTCGAAAACAAGATCGACACTATCATGAGAGAGATCTTTTGAGGTCAAAGTAAAAGTCTTAGAATACTTCCAGTCAAAATCTGAATACACTGAAGAAACTTGTTCGTTTTCACGGTAAAAAGGATCTTCAATTACACCCTCTAAAAGAAGCGTTGCATACAAGGAACCAGGAACAAAAGATGGAAGTGTTTTATCTCCAATAACTGATGAATCTAAACAGTTAAGATTCCAATTTCCACCTAAATCGATAGTATTCATTTTAAGATCCTTATCTATTAATTAAAAAAACAGCTGTTTTTTTTCCGTTTACCAAAATATCTGTTCTAAAACCAGGTTTTTCGTTATTACCTTTATTACCTATATTATGTGCAAAAGAGGATGAAAGCGAAACAGCTTCTTCAAACTCACGTTTCGCCCCTGTTAAAATACAGGCCCTTCCATGAAAAGAAAGGATTCTATCTAGTTCAGAAAGAAATCCGGAGTATAGATCGACAATACTACCATCTTGTGAATACGTTTCACTTTTCCAGACGCCCCAAGGAGGATCAGTAACAACAAGGTTCACAGAACCCGTAGTTATAAAAGAAAGATTTCTCGCATCTGAAAGATGAGCCTCTAAGTTCTTATTTCCCTCAAATCTTTTTTTAAGCCCTTCTACCATTGTTTTATCTGAATCAGAAACGTAGATATGAGCTTTGGGTAATAAAAGATGCATTTGCTCTGGAATTGACCCATATCCAGCAAATGGATCTGCAACAACTAAATCTGAATAACTAGGTGAGGAATATGCAACAAGTAATAAGGCAGTCTCTGGTCGCAATTCGCCTTGATGCAATTCATTAAGAGAAACATCTCTTTGTGTTAACCGAATCATAAAAAAGGAAAGACCTTCATTTCGAATTAAAAACCAAAATTCAGTACCTGAAGAAAGTCTATCTGTTTTTAGATCTAAAGATTTTGAAATAAACTGCTCAGAGCGTTCCATTAGACTACGGTCTACTTTGGTAAACTGATTTGCTTTGGAAAAACGAACTCGAAAACTCGAATGTATCACATTTGAAACTGCTGTCTTAAATGGAGACAAACAGTTTTTTTGGATTGAACTATTTATCATATCTGTGAAGGAAATGGAGGGAGAATTCCATTCTTTAGCAATAAGAAAAATATTATTAAAAAAACCAGCATCGAGTAAAGTCAAAGGAATTTGATCTGTGGTAAAAAGAATCATTCCACTAAAAACACGCAAATTCTTCGCAAAAGGAACTGATCGAAGCAAGACACTAGATATGCATGTTTCGAACCCCGGAGCAAAGGTAGCCATTAAATGATAAGAGCTCATAGTAAAATACTACCCCATCTCGTTTGCATTTTCTAGCTACAAGTAGTATTATTTCAACATGAAGCTTAACACTAAATTCTCACTCAGCATTGGTATTTTCATTTTAACAAGTGCATTTCTGTCCTTGTTTATCTTAGTGTCTTTTTCACGTGTTTCAAAACTTCAAGCGTATCAAACACAAACAAGCAATGCAGTTACTAACTGGTTTAAGCTTCGTATATTTCTTTCAGACATGTTTACTGTATCTTTCGACGTAGATTATATAGATGATATGTGGGCAGAACAAAAAGATGATTTTTCAAAATCTTTTGAAATTATTTCACAATCTCCAATGCGTAAGGGTCTTTCAGAAGAAACGGACTTAATAATCAAAAATGGAACTAACTTACTTAATCTCATATATTCCTCTTTCACAACACTCGACTCTGAAATTGAGCAGTTACAAGAAGCAAATATCGACACTTCTACAAAAGCTGTACTCAAAAACAATGGAATTAGTTTTGCCTTTAATAATAAAAGAGACACAGATACAGGAACTATAACCCTTTTTTATATTCGCTTTAACTCAACGCTCGCAAAAATGAATGTGTATTCAAGCCCCTTTGAAGCTACTCTAGATACCTTAACTTTAGCCCTTGAAAAAGAAGTAAACAAAGCTATTTATACGGCAACTGTAGTAAGTCTGGTTCTGTTATCAATTTTTTCTGTTCTTATCTTTATTGTTATTTTACGTATAACCTCCACTATTACATCGAGAGTAAGAGTTTTAAGGTCAAATACTGAATTACTTGCGGCTAAGGATTTGACCAATTCATTTACAGATAAAACAAAAGATGAAATAGGAGAATTAACGAGCCACCTTGATACTACAATAAGCACCTTAAATAATTTTATGATTTCAGTAAAAGACTCTGCAAAGAATGCAACAATTATGAGTGAATCTATTAATAACTCAGCTGGGGATGTAACAGCTGCTACTTCTGAAATAAACTCAAATATAGGGTCCATGCAGCAACAATTTGTACACTTAGAAAAAACAGTTTTAAATGCTACGACAGCCCTAGAATCTATGTCCACATTCCTTGTTACTTTTATGACAGATATCAATTCTCAAAACGCATCTGTCATGAAAAGCACTCAAGAAATTGCACTAATCGATGAGTCTATAACAATTATTACCAATAAGGGAAAAGATAAAGTCGAACAAATAAGTAAATTAAAAGAAGTAGCTATAGAAGGTGAAGAAAAAATTCTCAATACAGAGACTATTCTAATTGGAGTTACAAATCAATTAGATGAAGTAAATGACTTCATTACAATGATAAACTCAATTGCTGAACAAACGAGTATATTGTCTATGAATGCAGCTATAGAAAGCGCACATGCAGGTGATGCTGGAAAAGGATTTGCTGTCGTTGCTGACGAAATACAAAAACTCGCAGAATCTACCACAGAAAATGCACTCTTAATAACTTCGACTCTTATTGAAATAATTCATAATGTAGAAAATGCTCGAGTTTCGAGCCAAATAGCAACCAAAGCATTTGGAAATACTACAAATGTAATTGATGAATTAAGTACAACATTGCAAGAAATAGTTCAAGCAATTGGAGAAATAGACCAAAAAAGTTCAGGTCTTGCGGAGATGTCAAATCAGGTTTTAAATTCAACTGAATCCTTATCGGGCAAAACAAACAAACTTGATGCTCTAAGACAAACAGTTATACAGGAAATTCATCAAATGGAATCAATTTTCAGCGAATCTAATAGTGGTATGTCAGAAATAAATATTGGAACAAACGATATTTTCGAAAAAATTATGAATATAAACGACTTAAGTAGCCAAAATAAAGAAGCGATGGAAAAACTTCATGCCATGCTTAACGAGTTCAAAACAGTATAAAAGCACGTATTAAGATGAAATTGAAAGATCAATAGCCTCATTTATTACATTGACAAATTCTGGCAGGGCTATTGGTTTTCGCAAAAACCTATCTGCACCCATCTGGATAAATTCATCTTCGAGTGATGGATCTTCGAGAGCTGTTATAATAATAACATATGGTTTGCCGAATGCGGGATCAGTTTTTATTCGTTTACAAATTTCTTGTCCATCTACTCCGGGTAAGGCTATATCTAAAATAACAAATCCTGGTTTTTTTTCTACAAGTTGTGCTCCAGCGTCAAATCCATCAAAAGATTGTAAAATATTCATATTAGATAAATTCTTTTGTAAATATGTTTTTATAGCGTTGTTAAGAGCAATATCATCATCAACAATTAAGACAGTTTTCCAATTTGCTCCCGGATTTACATCATTTTGGAGTTCTTCTGGTATTCGCATCCCACGTTCTATAACGAAGGAGACAAGATCGTCTCTATATATCCTGTATTGTCCACCAGGAGTATTAAAAGCCTTGAGATGTCCGTTCTTTATCCAGTTAATTGCAGTTTGATTAACCACGCCACAGAGATTGGCAACTTCAAGAGCTGAAAAAATCTGCATTCTGTTTGTTTTAATATCTTTACTCATACATTTATTAATATAGATCATAAAGATATGAATCTCAAGCCTTAAATTCATCGTTAGGATAATTTCGCAAACAAAATGATATCAGTTTCAAAGAAAAGCCTGAACGAACTAATGAAGACAGTAATTTTTTACCTTCCCGTCCTTGTCTTTGAAACTTTGATATTGCTTTTTTACATGTAATTTCTTCATCATCAGGCGAAAAATGGAGCTTTAAAGCCTTTTCTGCAATTTCTGCAGAAATTCCCCGACTACGTAAGCCTGCAATTAATTTAAGCCTTCCTTCATTTTTATGAATTTGTCTATTTCTAAGCCAAGCATCAGCATAACGGGTATCGGAAAGCCAAGAGCGACTCTCGAGATAATCGAGTACTACAGTAGTATCGCTGGAAACCCAGCCTTTTTTCTGCAATTTTACATCGAGTAAAAAGCGGGAGTGTTCTGCTCGAGAAAGATATCCGACAGCTGTCCGTTCAACCAAAAACAGGCGAGCAGCATCTAATAATGAGGAAGATTCGTCTGGGGAGAGAATAGAACCTGGAACAAGGAGATCTTCACTCAGATCTCTCATATATTCCATGCGAACTAAAAAAGAAGGACCATCCACCGGCCATATAGTATATATGCCAGAGGAGGCCCTTTTTGTTTTCTGTATAGTGACAGAAAAATTAACGCTTGCTGAACTGGAATCTTCTGCGTGCACCACGCTGTCCATATTTCTTACGCTCAACCATGCGTGAGTCACGAGTCAAAAGACCACTCGCTTTAAGAGAAGCATGATTGGTTACATCAACTTGAGCAAGAGCACGAGCTATACCATGACTACAAGCACCTGCTTGTCCATTGAGACCACCGCCTACGACAGTAATCACAATATCAAACTTGGTATCGCTTGAAGTAATCATGAGAGGCTGGCGAACAACCTGAGCCTGCTCCGCAGTAGCAAAATAAGAGTCAAGCTCTTTGTTGTTAACAAGAAGCTTTCCATTTCCTTCACGGACAAAGACACGTGCAACAGCAGTCTTCCGTCGACCAGTTCCCATTCCTATATTTTTGATCACGTTCATTACTCCTCGTTAAACTTCCACAACCTGCGGATTCTGGGCTACATGCGGGTGATTAGCACCTGCATAAATTTTCACATTCCCAAGCATCTTTCGACCAAGGGGCCCTTTTGGAAGCATTCCCTTAATGGCGATCATAAGAGGATCAGTTGGGTGTTTCTTTAAGAGTTTGTCATAGGTTATGGAACGGAGATGACCAACAAAACCAGTATGATGGTAATAAATCTTATCCGTTTTTTTATTGCCCGAAAGAGCAGCTTTTTCTGCATTAATAATGACTATATAGTCACCCATTTCTTGATGAGGAGCATAAGACGCCTTGTGTTTTCCTCTCAGCATATAAGCGGCCTTCATAGCTACGCGACCGACAGCTTTGTCTGTCGCATCAATGACAAACCAGGCACGTTCTGCCTCATGTTCTTTTACAAAAATTGTCTTCATGTACATACCTTAATAAAATGAATCTACGGGAACTACTCAAGCATTAGCAATCCCCGACGCTTTAGCGTTTTACGATGAAAATCATCGCCCGACGCAGATAATGTGGGTTATTTACTATATAGAAAAAAAGATAAACTTGTCAAGCTCAGGCCTACTCAGCCTTGCTTCCATTCGCTCGTGCTTCTTCTTCTTCTTTTTTTGCTTCTTGTTTATCTTTCAAATCTGCAATTCCAATAAAAATAGCAATAAGCCCTATAAAAGCTGCAAATATAGGCATTGCACCTCGAAGGAAAAGAACTATATCTGCGCCCCAACCTAAACCAAAGCCGAAAAGAGCAGGTGGCAAAGCCGCAAAAACAGTAAATGCAATAAGAATTATTCCGGAAATTAATGCTACCATAAATGTATCCCTCCAAAGAATTGTAAAAAGTGCAAGTACGTGTGTGTTATTTTCTCATATAAGCAAGCTCTGGTCAACTCAAAGTGGTTTATGTATAATGGCTAGCTATTATGAATAAGTATTCTTCAACACTCAGAGCAGCCTTCCCCATTACGCTTCCTGTTTTATTCGGTTATATAGCAATAGGAATTCCTTTTGGACTTATGCTTGTCAATGCAGGGTATCCTTGGTGGCTCGCACCCATAATGAGTTCCCTTATTTTTGCTGGAGCTGGTCAATATATAGCTGTAGGCCTTTTTGCAGCTAATGTTCCGCTCCCTGGAATGTTATTAACAATTCTATTAGTAAATATTCGCCATATTGTATATGGTCTTTCCTTAATAGAAAAATTTAAAGTAACAGGAAGATGGAAGCCCTATCTTATTTTTTCTCTCACAGATGAAACCTATGCTCTTTTAACTGGGGTGTCTGTTCCCGAAGGCATTAATAGAGGTTCTTTTTTTGGAACAATAGCCTTACTCGATCAATCCTACTGGATTATAGGAAGTATATTGGGAGCTCTTGCTGGAGAATTAATTCCTTTTTCATTTGCTGGTATTGATTTTGCACTTACAGCTCTTTTTATGGTTCTTCTTATAGATCAAATACGAAAAAGCAAAGACATTATTCCTGTTGCCATAGGGTTGATAGCTGCCATCTTTTCCCTTATTTTTGTAGGACCATCTCGAATGCTTATTGCAGCCCTTTGCGGAGCTCTTGGATTACTCATACTATTCAAAGGAAAAAATAAATGACCAGTCTTTCTCAGGCATTAATAGCCACCGTTTTAATGGCTCTCGTAACTCTGGCAACAAGAGCCTTTCCTTTCCTTCTTTTTTCGCGCCGAGATCCTCCTGCAGTTTTAAAATTTGTAGAAAAGTTTATCCCCCCTATGGTTATGGCCGTACTGGTTATCTATTCTCTTAAAGATATTTCATGGACTGTACTGCCCTCAGGATTACGTGAAATTGGAGCACTGATACTAGTGACAATTTTACATATGTGGAAAAAAAATGCCATGCTCTCCATTTTTGGAGGTACGGCATTTTACATGATTCTGTTGCGAGTAATCAGTTAAACTTTCGTGTAACCAAAATAAGCGCACCCAAAACCATAAGATGACTCGACAGAGTACTCAAGTAATGCAATACACTGTTTACATTCTTAAAGATACTACCTTCACCAATTGGACCTATAAAGTCTACTAGAACAATATTTACTATCCATAAAATTATAAAAATTAACAGAATTATATCGGTAATACGCAAATCTGTGGTAAAAAGCTCGGTAAGAAGGAAAAACCCTGCGATAATTTCAACTATCGACAAAATCATTATAACTATAGTTATTGCAGATTTACTTTTAAGCAAATCATTAAAAAAAGATACGACTGGAGCCAAATCTCCTGCACTTGAATTAAGCAAACCCGTGATACCGCTTACCAATAGAAATAAAGCGACTGCTATTTGCAAAATTATTAAACCAAAACCTCGTTTCATTTGAAACTCCTTATGTTTTTGTGTATTATTATTTCTATGTTATATCGTCATTTTCCAAAAATAGCAAACCTCAAATTTTCTATTCTTTCTATAGATCTCTCAAAACCTGAGTCAAAAAACATCGCAGATGAAATATTGAAAGTAGCTTCCTCATATGGAGTAAACCTCTACCGTGCAGGAAGTAATATTGACCATTGTAGATTTTTGTTAGATTGCGAAAAAAAACTGAACTCCGACTCATCTTTTTACAGAATTCTTGATTTTACCGGAAAAAGTACTATTGAATTAGAAATATTCCTTAAAAACACTAAAACTGATAAACCGGATATCCTTCTTCTTCCTATTAATACTGAAGAAGATATTGAAAATCTATTAAAATCGAAAATTTTTACTGCTATAGAAAAAGCAACAGAAGAAGGACGACTCTTAGGAGCTGGTTTTTCAGCCCCTCCATTACCTACGCTTCTTAGAATGTCACTTTCCTCCTGGTCTGGATGGACTTTTTTTAGCACAATATTTAATTATCTCCATGAAGATATCATACCTGTAATGTTAGAGGCTTCGAGCGAAGGAATCTCTTTGTTGGTAACCAAACCTTTTGAAAACGGAGAGCTTGAACAGGCACCAGCGAAGGTACATGAAGTTTTCAGAAATGCAAAAGTTCCCCGTCGCCATGACGAATGGGCCTTAAGAGGAATTTGGGAGCAACAAGAAGTGACTTCCGTTCTTTCTGATTCAAATTCCACCTTTTTAACGGAAATAAGATGTATACTTGCAGAGGCCGGTAGACCAAATAGTCTTCCGTCTTTTGAGCTTGAAACATTGAAAACTGCTGCAAGAGAATTCAAGGCGCTTAAAAAAAACCCTTGACATTATCCCGTAAATTCAACAAAGTCTGGCTATAGACTACAAAAAAATAACGGGGAAAAGAACTTTTAATAAAAAATAATTATTGAAAGCAAAAGACCTCAGCCTCTCGAGGAGGGCAAGTAAAAAGATTGAAAGGGTGTGATATTTCGATTGAACACGTAGGAAAGTCTTTTGGGACTTTTCACGCACTTGATGACACAAACATCAAGATTAATAAGGGCGAATTTTTTTCGCTACTCGGGCCTTCAGGATGTGGAAAAACCACACTGTTGCGAATAATTGCTGGATTTGAAACTCCGGATGTTGGAATAGTTTCTTTCGATGGAAAGAATATTCTTGGCACAGCTCCGGATAAACGTCAGTCCAATACAGTGTTCCAGAACTACGCACTTTTCCCACACCTTTCAGTATATGAAAATGTGGCGTTTCCGTTGCGTATACGTAAAGTTCCAGCACAAGAAATACATCGTAAAGTTCTCGATTATCTCAATCTAGTTCAGCTTGAAGCCCACATTCACAAAAAACCGAATCAGCTTTCTGGTGGACAAAAACAACGGGTTGCTATAGCCAGAGCTCTAATTAACGAACCAAGCGTATTACTTTTAGACGAGCCGCTATCTGCCCTAGACGCCAAATTACGGTCAAACCTCTTGGTCGAACTTGACTCTATCCATGATAAGATAGGTATTACTTTCATTTATGTTACACATGATCAAAGTGAAGCTCTTTCCGTTTCTGACAGAATCGCTGTTATGAATCAAGGAAAGGTTCTTCAAATTGGAACTCCCTATGAAATTTACGAAAGTCCAGCAACGGAGTTTGTTGCAAAATTCATTGGAGAGACAAATCTCTTTGCTTCACATGTAATAGAATGTGTCCCCTACAAAACTGATGAATTCATGGTTACCCTAGATATTCCTGAACTTGGAAAACAGATTAAGGTAACTGATTATGACCAAACGAACCCAGGACAACAAATAAGTTTTACTGTTCGACCAGAAAAAATCAGAATTACTCTCGAAGAACCTCAGATTAATGGTAAAGAAATAAATGTGTTTAAGGGAATAGTAGAAGAGCCTGTGTATTCGGGTTTCCAGTCAAAATTCTATGTTCGACTTGAAAACGGTACATTAATGAAGGTTTTTAAACAGCACCAGAATTATCTAGAAGATGGTCCTGAAATTACCTGGCAAGACGTGGTCTACATTTCTTGGAGTGCCAATGACGGCTATGTTGTTGAGGTGATTAATCAATGACCGGCGGTAAATCTTTGCAAAGCCGAAATTTTGGTTTACGCTACAGTTTTCCTATGGGCTTGTGGTTTACTCTTTTTTTCTTACTCCCACTTTTAATCATTATTTCATATAGTTTTATGAAAAAAGGCTTACACGGCGGAGTAGAACTAAAATTTACATTTGATGCCTACATACAGATGTTTAATACGAGCTACGGAAAGCTTTTTTTACGCACGCTTTGGGTTACTTTTTTTGCCACTGTTATATCAATTGTGCTTGCCCTCCCCTGCGGTTATGCCATGGCAAGAAGTAAAAACCAGACGTTTCTTTTATTTCTCATAATAATACCTTTTTGGACAAATTCACTTATTAGAATAAATGCGTGGATTGCTATTTTAGGAAATGAGGGTTTTATAAACGAAGTTCTAAAAAAAGTTGGGCTCATACAAGAAGGCTTACCTCTTCTGTATAACCAAAATGCAGTAATTCTCGTTCTCATTTACATGTATCTTCCCTATGCAATTTTACCAATTTTTACTGCAATGGACAAATTTGACTTCTCACTTCTTGAAGCTGCAAGAGATCTTGGAGCAACAAAAAGTGAATCTATGTTCAAAGTTTTACTTCCAAATGTAAGATCTGGGATTGTCACAGCTATAATTTTCACTTTTATTCCAATATTTGGTGCTTACACAGTTCCTCTTCTCGTAGGTGGCAAAGACTCCTATATGATAGGTAACGTAATTGTAGATCAAGTTACAAAAATTCGAAACTGGCCACTTGCATCCGCATTTTCAATGTTTATAACCGTTATCAGTACTGCTGGAGTTCTATGGATGATAGGAACAAATGCCCGAGAATCTGCTCGCAATAAAGTAGCACTAGGGAAACAGGACGGAACGGTATGAAACAACACACCAAACCTGAAAACATTTTTCACCACTTTATTTCTCGACTTTCGAAAAAGAAACCAACATCTGAACCTGCACGCCATGCTCGCAGGGCTCAACAAAACGCAAATAGAAGATTCTCTCTTTCGAACACCATTATGTTTATCAGTATAGTTTTTCTTTTTTTGCCTCTTTTTGTTATTGTTATATATTCATTTAACGAAGCAAAAGGAATGCGCTGGGAAGGTTTTTCTATTCGGTGGTACATAAAACTCTTTATGGAATCTGATAAATTATGGTCTTCATTTGGTAATAGCGTAATTATCGCTTTTGCATCTGCTGGGGTTTCCACTGTGCTTGGAACAATGGCAGCAATCGGCGTTAACTGGTATCGATTTAAAGGACGCACCTATATTCAAACTATCAGTTTTTTACCCATGATTCTTCCAGAAGTAATTATTGGTATCTCTATGCTGATATTTTTCTCAGCTGTTAATATTCCCTTGGGAATGATGACTATACTTATTGCACATACCACTTTCTGTTTGCCTTTCGTTTTTTTAATGGTTCTTGCACGTCTTGATGAATTCGATTTTTCCATTATTGAAGCCGCACATGACCTTGGCGCTTCAGAAAGACAAACACTTTTTAAAGTTATAATTCCCGCCATAATGCCGGGCATTCTTTCTGCCTTTATGATGTCTGTTACTATGTCTTTAGAAGACTTTGTAATTACTTTTTTCGTTTCTGGACCTGGGTCTACAACGCTTCCCCTTTACGTATTTTCAATGGTGCGATATGGAATATCGCCTGTTATAAATGCCTTGTCTTTTTTAATGATTTTAGGAACTATGGGAATTGCTTTCCTTTTACGAAACTTCCTAAAAAACATTGCCGCATCAAAGTGATGTCAGTACTTTTTACTCTTAAGGAGGCTTAAACGCCATGAAAAAAAACTTTTACATTTCAACTATTGTTTTAGTTGGACTTTTATTACTTGTAACACTTGGGTCTACCGGATGCAAAAAGAATACCGCTAATACCCTCTATTTTTACAACTGGGCGGTATATACACCTGATTCTGTTATAAAAAAATTCGAAAAAGAATTTGGAGTCAAAGTTGTATACGATGACTACGCATCGAACGAAGATATGTATGCAAAACTTAAAGCTGGTGGATCCGGATATGATATAGTCGTTCCCTCAGGAGACTATGTTACAATTATGCAGCAACAAGGTATGCTTCAAGAAATTGATCTTTCCAAAATACCCAATGTAAGTTATATAACACCAGAAACTCTTCGAAAAGCTACATACGACCCACAAATGAAGTGGTCTGTACCCTACTACATGGGTGCAGCAGGTATTGCAGTAAATACAGAAAAAGTTCCTAACTATGAAGAAAGTTGGTCTATTTTTGGCCGAAAAGATCTTGCAAACCGTATGTCTATGCTCGACGACATGCGTGAAGTTCTTGGAGACGCATTGGCTTATTTAGGTTACTCCGTAAATACCTCTAACCAAAAAGAATTAGATGAAGCCTTGGATCTTGTAAATAATAAATGGAAACCAAATTTGGTAAAATTTGATGCAGAAGGCTTTGGAAAAGCTTTTGCTTCAGGCGAATTTTGGGTTGTACAAGGATATGCTGAAACTGTATTTGGTGAGATTCCAGAATCCAGACGAGATAAGGTTGCTTTTTTTATTCCTAAAGAAGAGGGCGGCCCCATGTACATAGACAGTTTGTGTATTCCTAAAGGAGCCCGCAATAGCGAACTCGCACACTCCTTTATCAATTTTATTCTCCGCCCAGAAATTTATGCAGAGTTCCTAGATACCTTTGGATTCCCTTCTACAATTCATAGCGAAGCGGGAAGTTTGCAAAAAGTAACTCCCTACTATTCAGCTGACTCAATTGTAAACTGTGAACTAAAGGAAGACCTTGGAGAAAACTTAGAAAAGTACAACCAAATTTGGCAAAAAATCCGTTTTACAGAATGATTTTTGGGCGGTATAATGTGAGACATACATGATTTCTGAACAACTTTACCGCCCTATGCTTGAGAACTTGCCACAGGCCTTGCTTGTGGCAACATATCTTTATAGTCCAGACTCAAAGGAAAACGACCTCTTAATAGACTATGTAAATCCCGCTTGGGAAAAGATAAGTGGGGCATTAGCAAATACTATTGTGGGTAAGTCATTTTCAGAAACTGTATATGCCTCAACTAATTCAAGTATAGAATGGCTTTCCCTTGCACTAGAAGCAATACGAACCCGTAAACTGATACACAAAACAGTATTTAGCGAAATATTTGAAAAATGGCTTGATTTGAATATAATTGCCCTCTCAGATACTCAAGTCTACATTACCTTTAGTGATGTATCAGAAATAAAAGAAACTGAACAAAGATTGATTAAACAAAACTTTCGACTTTCAAGTTTAACGTCTGAGTTAGCCGAATCTAAAAAAAACCTTAAAATTAAGCTCATGAAAATTGAAACACTTAACTCTAACCTCGAACAGGTAGCTTTTTTTGACCGTCTCACCGGTCTTCCGAACAGACATAGATTTACCGAAATAGTGACCGAACAATTAGAATTTGCTCAACGACATGATAGAAAATTCGCTATTGCAATTATGGATGTAGACAATCTAAAAACTTTGAATGATTCACTTGGCCATGAAACTGGCGATGAACTTCTAAACAAAATAGCACTAAAACTTCGGTACCTAGAAAAAGAAGATATCCAAGCCTGTCGTTTTGGCGGGGATGAGTTTTTACTTATTATTAAAAATTATGAACATGAAGCAGAATTGCTTCATTTAGTTAATAAGGTTCAAATGAATCTGAGCGATACATATATTCTTGAAAAAGTACAATTAAAATCTTCAGTTTCTACCGGAGTTGCAACATACCCAGAAGATGCTCAAAGTCTTCAAGATTTATTAAAATATGCTGATATTGCTATGACTGACGCAAAAAAACGTGGAAAAAATACTGTTTCACTATTCCATGCCGTTATGCAAGAAACCTTACTTCGCAGAATCACCATGGAAAGGAACATGATTGAAGCCATGGAAAAAAACATGTTTCAACTCTATTATCAACCTCAATTTGACTCTGAATCCCTTACCCTTCGTGGTTTTGAAGCTCTTATTCGCTGGTTTGATCCTATTATTGGTTATATCAGTCCTAATCAGTTTATACCAATAGCAGAAGAAACGAAATTTATTATTACCCTAGGGGAATGGATCATAAGAACTGCCTGTACAACCCTCAAAGACTGGCAAGAAAGACTTAATTTTACAGGAATTCTTTCTATAAACATTTCACCAATACAACTACAACATCCAAACTTTTTTGAAGATTTGCAAAGCATTATTCATGAATATAATATACCAAGAGGATCTCTCGAAATTGAAATTACAGAAGGAATAATTCTTTCAAATTATGAATCGTCCATTCCCATTTTGAATAAATTACGAGAAATTGGTGTTGGGATTTCTTTGGATGACTTTGGAACTGGATATTCTTCGTTGAGTTATCTTCAATACATACCTCTTACCTGTCTTAAAATAGACAAATCTTTCATTGATAATATTGCACTACCGAATGGAATTGAATATGACATTACAAATGCCATTGTCACATTGGTAAATAAACTTGGACTTGATACCATTGCAGAAGGGGTCGAAACCCAAGAACAGTTATCTATAATAAAAAAGATTGGTTGTAGAACAATACAAGGATATTTAACTGGGAGACCAGCTACTGCAAGTGACTGTGAAACTTTAATAGTAAAGTAAATAACGTTTTTTGTAGGTATCGTTTAGTTATACCCGGATTTTTGTAAACGAAGAAGTTCAGGTCGATACTCAAAATGCATATTATCCCATAAATGCCATTTTCCACCCCAAATAAAGCCTTCTTCTTCAAAAATACGAATAACAGAAAGAGGAGGCATCCATCTTTGGTCTAACGGAATAAGCATCCATAAATCATTCCAATAGCTTAACCAATTCCAATAAATATTTTTCTTACCCCAACCTTTTGGAAGAATATCTATTGCAATTCCCCAGCTATGGTTACTTCTAGAATTGGTATCTCTAACTTCTCTCCAATTATATCCGTCAATACTTTCAATTGTATCAATAAATAATCTCACTTCAGGAAATTCATTTGCAAGAATATTTATGCGAGATTCTACACGCTTAAGAGGAGCCTCTATCTTTTTATGTACAGAAACTCGTTTACCTAGGTAATCAAATCTAATTAATTGAGATTCGATTTTTCTCCGCGTTGCACCATCATATAAAAGTTCAAAAAAAGCACTATTATAATCTTGCGTGTTTTTCCGTTTTTCTGTAAGCAATTCAGCATTGAGAGAGGCAATTACTTCTGGAGAGAAATTTACAGGATCAGGTATTTTTGATGGATAAGAATAATCGATATAGGCACGCCATGAAAGTCGCTTTGGAATATCTTGCTCTTTAAGTAAACGACCTTCTGCCCAATAAAGGCGGGTCGCTCCACTTTCAAGATACCAGTCTTCTAACGTAAAGTCATAGTCTATGGACGTAATAACTCCCGGATATGACTCATAAAGGACTTTAAGGATCCTCCATGGATCTGTAGAAGCACGTTCAGAGGGATCGGCAAAAACAGTCCATACCGAGAAAAAGCAGATCAAAAAAAGAAGCACAGATAACTTTCGGTACATAGGTCTGAAGTATACACTAGTGAGGATTCTTCTCGCAATGCTCAAATATCTATCCTACAGGTTTCAAGTCGTTTTAACCTAAGATCGTCCAATTTAATTGTCAAGTTTTTTTCATTCGAAGGAAGAACAGTTCCCTTTGGTGCGTTCTTTGCTCTTCTAAGATATTTAACCTGCGTGTAGTATAAATCGGCGGTATTTGCCTTTCGTCCCTTCGAATAAAAAAGAGCAAGAGTTCCCGCATCGAGAAGAATCTCAAGGGGAATAGATTTCCCGGCCCTATTTTTTATAAAAACATACCCACCAGGCCAGTCTCTGGTATGCAACCAAAGGTCCAAACCCTTTACATGGCGTCGTAAAAGCTCATCGTTTTCAGATGCGGTTCTGCCCACGAGGATTAACCAGTCTTCGATCTTAAAGGCTAAACCCGGATATTTTTTTTCAATTTGTTGCTTAGGAGTACTTTGGCGACGAAGTTTTTGCTGAATTATAAGGGGATTTTGTTCTGCATGTAACGATAAAAGTTCATCTTTTAAATTATCTAAAGTGTTTTGAGTTGCTGCAATATCAGCTTCGAGTTCAGAAAGGCCAGATACTGCCTTTCGGTATTTTTCATAGTATTTAGCAGCATTTTCTTGCGGTTTTAAATGAGGATCAAGTTCTATTATTACTATTTGCTCTTCATTTTCATAGTCTGCAATTTCTATGGAGCTCATTCCAAGTTTAATTGCCCAAAGATTAGCAGTCAATAAATCTCCAAAGTGTCTGCTTTTATCTGCTGATAAAAATTCTTTGCGTTTTTTTTCTAAACGGGAAAGAGCTGTGTCGAGACGTTTCTTTTTTGTATCATACCTTTTTTGAGCCTCTTCAAGGAGGGCAACACGAGAAAGGGTTTTTGCATGAGTGGCATACCAGTTTTCAATTTTCTCGTTAAAAGACCCCTCTCCTTCAAGAACTCGAACTGACCACTGGGTTTGGCTTTTTTGAGGTTCTGGGGTTTCCCATACTCCCCCAGATATTTCGTTTTTCTTCGGCCTGCGATAAAAAACATCGAGGATACGATGCTCAAAGTCTGTTACCACAACGTTAGCAGCCCCACTCCAAAGGCGAATAAACATATAAAAGGAATCTTCACCATGTGTTAACGTAAACCTGATAATTCGATCGTTATTCAATTGTTCAACGGCTTGAATACGAGAGCCTTTAATTCGACTTTTCAAAAATTCCATAAATCGCAATGGTTTATCATTTTTTGGAATTTTTCTTCGCGTTTCATGAAGACGACAAACACCAGCTGCAAGACAGATGAGTAAAGTAGAAGAATTCCCTTTTTCCTGTGAACTTTCTGTTTTATATAAATACAAGGCAATTGTGTCATAGGAGGGCTGTACAATATTTTGTATAAAAGAATCTTTAAGAGGAAGTTCATTAAGAACGAGGTCTATTTCTGCACAATTCAGAGACATAATATGCGGATTCTACACGAAAAAGGATCTTGTCGGAAGAGCCCGCAATGAGTACACTACGGCTTATGAAAATACAGGATATTTTACAAAAAAGAAAACTTACGGTTTCATTTGAAATTTTCCCCCCTAAACAAGACTCTGGTCTTGAATCGGTAATTGCTTGTACAGAAGAACTCGCAGTCCTAGAACCAGATTTTATTAGTGTTACCTATGGAGCTGGTGGTGGAACTTCTGCAAATACTGTAAAGATTTGCTCGCATCTTCAAAAGATAGGTATCACACCTTTATCGCATCTCACCTGTTTGTCTTCTACTCAACAAGAAGTACATAGTATCTTAAATGATCTTCAAAAAAATAAGATTGAAAATGTATTGGCCTTACGTGGAGACAGACCTCAAGACCCAGACTTTATTCCTCCAGGCGATTATCATTACGCATCGGACCTCATTACTGATATTAAAAAACAAGGATCCTTTTGTATTGGAGGGGCCTGTTACCCCGAAGGGCATCCTGAAAGCAGACATAAGGATCAGGATCTTGAAAACCTTAAACGAAAAGTAGATTCCGGGTGCTCTTTTTTAACAACTCAAATGTTCTTCGACAATAATATGCTTTACAGTTTCTTATATCGTGCACAGGCTCAGGGCATACATATTCCGGTTATTGCTGGAATAATGCCTGTAACAAATGGAAAACAGCTTAAGAGAATGGTAGAACTATCCAACGCATATCTCCCCCCAAAATTTCTCACTTTAGTAGATAGATTTGGAGACAATAATGAAGCTATGAAGCAAGCAGGAATAGCCTATGCTACGGAGCAAATTATTGATCTTATAACAAATGGAGTGCGCGGAATTCATATTTATGCGATGAATAAAAGTGATGTAATACATAATATTATTTCTAACATTTCTGAAATCCTTAAGGATGCACGATGAATCCTATAAATTATTCTACAAAAAAAATAAAGGTCTTTCCTATTTTTCTCCGTACTTTAAAACATAAAGATTCGAGAAAAGCTTTCTTTGCGTATATGCATACTGTTATTAAAGATTTTTTTTGGCTACAGTTTTCAGTAAAACTAGGAATTAAAAAAATCCCTATAATCAATGTAGATCATCATCTAGATACTCTAGTCCCTTTTACGCCGGAGAGAGTCTCTGCATATCTCGATTTTGTAGCCTTTTGGATACGTCCTTTAGGATATATTGGCAAACGTTTTGGTAAAGAGGCACAAATTGAATACACAATACAATTTTTGACCTATGTTGACCGTTGTTATAAAGACGCAGCAGAAGTATACCGTTTTAGAATGACAACTACTCAAAGACCCAAGTATTACAAGGGTAAATTTGTACTTATTCATGCTTTCGACCCACATTATCTTTGTGTACCAAGCTTACATATTATTATAGTCGTATTAGCCTATACTTTTTATCGTCGTGCCTTTGCAAAACTGGGAATGGAACAAGAAGAAGCCGAAATGCTTAACAAAGAACTTTTTGCCGGTGCAATTGAGATTGCCGAAACCGTTTTGTATATTAAACAACATAGTGTTAACTGCATACCTGCAGCTTTATATGCAATGACACGGATTTTCCCAGAAGAAGTGAACCCTTCAGAAATAATGAGATTTACACAAAACTTATTTGCACATGCACAAGATATTTCAGCAACAGACGTTGTTGAAATACAGGAGCACATTGCAGATCTTTATGAAATATTGTTTTTGGAAGGTTGTCATGATTTTGAATGGACTACGCCTCTTCAGCGATGGCTCACTACATATACAAAGGCAGGCGCTGTACTCTGACAAGGCCTGCCTTTTATTAGCTATTATGATCGTTTATATGATTCAGCACCACCGGCTGCAGGGGGCCTAGGACCACGGCTGAAAGTTCGCTCAGCACGAGGTCGACCTTCTGGTCGGCGACTATCGGATCGACCACCGTCACGTCTTCCTTCATAGGGTCGACCTTCACCGCCGCGACCTTCGCCACCACGACTTTGGCCTTCTCCGCCACGACCTGCGTATGGCCTGCGATTTCCACCGCCAGCTCCACCTGAACCACCCGAGCGAAAACTTCCGGCCCTTGGTCCTGAATGGAAGTCAGCGCCACCATCTTTCACATCAACGTGCATATGAGGTAGATTACGCTTTTGCTTAGAAAGATCTAAGGCTGCGATAGCTGCATCTGCTGGAAGAGTAGCAAGGGAAAAAGCATCCATTACTTCGATACGATCTACTAGTCTCTCTGGGACACCAATCAAATCGCGGAAAAATTGAGCAATTCCTCGTCTTGTCTGCCCATCACGGCGACCAAGCCCTATGTACAATCTTATATGAGTCTTGTCTGATGCATTACTTTGCATAGACTTAATATCTTCATAATGATCGGTAGACAAAACGTCCCCGTACTGAAGCGAAAGAACTGCCGCGAGAACCTCTTTCGGATCACGCTCTTCGCACAGTGTTTCTGCAAAAGACATAAATTCTTTTGCAATTGGGGTATTTTGTTTTTCTGCATCAGCTTCTTCCGAAACTGCTGCAGGAAAGAACTTAGACACATCTCCGGTTGTCGCACTCATCAGGCGTTCGCGCTTGATATCGAGTACTTCTCGGACGGTTGGTATCTTTCCTTCTTTCAAATCGCCTCGCGCATTATTGCGCAAGTATCCTAGGCGACGACGTTCCTCGGGGCGCACAAAAGTAACTGCTATACCTTTCGCTCCGGCTCGGCCGGTTCGACCAACACGATGAGTGTAAGTCGGACCGTCATACGGAAGAGCGTAATTGACAACATGGGTCAACCCTTCAATATCTATACCGCGCGCTGCAACGTCAGTCGCAACCAGTATTCGGGTTTTTTTGGCTCTAAAACGACCCAATATTTTTTCGCGCTGACTTTGCGCGATATCGCCATGCAATGCTGCGGCCTGATAATGGCGCTCATCGAGCTCCTTGGCAACAGCGTCTGCATCGGCTTTGGTTTGGCAAAAAACTAAACCATAAAAATCGGGTATCGAATCTATAAGACGAACTAAGGCTTCTGTTTTATCACCTTCGCGTACCATCCAGTAGAACTGTTCTGTTAGAATAGCTTCTTCTGGACCTGCTTCTTCTTCGACAATCTCATACTCACCCATAAAGTTCGATGCAATCGAGAGGATTGCATGAGGCATAGTTGCAGAGAACATAAGAACTCTCGCCTCTGGGTTTGCACGACCAAAAATGGCCTCTATATCTTCTATAAAGCCCATGTTAAGCATTTCATCTGCTTCGTCGAGTATAAAATACTCAATTTTCGAAAGGTCGAGGGAGCGACGTTCCAGATGATCGATAACACGGCCAGGAGTACCTACAACTATTTCAACACCAGAGCGTAAGGTTCGAAGCTGATCCACAATAGAGGATCCTCCGTATACCGTTGTAATTCTGGGCCAACGTTCTGTTCTAAAAGACTCTATTTCTGTTGCTACTTGGATTGCCAACTCACGAGTTGGTACGAGTACCAGAGCTCTAGGAGTGCCATTGTCTGAGCGAAGCTCTTGAATCAAAGGTAATCCGAAGGCTGCAGTTTTACCGGTTCCAGTACGCGCCTTAGCAATTACGTTGGCGTCTCCATTTAAAAGACGTGGGATTGCTAATACCTGTATAGGAGTTGGTTCTGTAAAACCTTTTGCTTCTACAGCAGCAAGTACGACTTCATCGAGTCCAAGATCCGCAAAGGACAGACCTTTTTCGGCAGGGGATTGTGTTTCCATGTGTTTTTCCTTGTATCTTTCACAGTCTTTCAGCATCTGGCAATCTATTTTGCCCAAACGTCTAAAACCGCATGAGTACTCGAAAAACACCTGTTTTCCCTACTATTAAGCGATTCATGATCGTTGTCTAAATGCTGCGTTAAGTAACATCGCGTCTGAAAAGACGCTCCTCGGGACAACCGGGACCATTAAAGGACGGTTATCACAACTCTGACTAACTTTTCCTATGATAACAAGAATAAAGCATCGTGTATAGTGCAAACATGAGAAAACAATGTAATATTTCGCAAACAAACCAGATTACTTAGTTATATGTGCAAAAAAAGAAGCTTTTGCTTCTTCTTGAGTCGATATTACCCGGTCACAAAAAGAATCAAATTCGGGATCCGGAATTTG
>DATFIA010000137.1:0-2810 GCA_035270545.1 Treponemataceae bacterium | reverse complement strand
AGGTACGGAAATTGAACTTATTGGTGAAATAAATCCAACTATTTCAAGCTTTAATGCAGATGACCTTGTAAAACAACATTTAGGAAACAGGCTCGATATAGCGCTACTTGGGAAAAACATAGACCTCATGAATACTCAATTGCGTGCCACTAAACTTCAACTATACACGCCAAGCCTTTCGTTAAACCAAAGTTTTGCCCCCTCTCTTTCTGCTATCGATGATGATTGGCTTGAAAAAGATAATTGGAAGGATCAATCTGGCGCATTCAGTCTAACACTCGCCTTTAACCTAACAAATCTTTTACCCTTTTCTTCAATGGGGCAAAAATTAGAAAGCACAAATGAAACCCTGAGAAAATTAGAGTTAAGCAAACAACAGGCTCTTTATAGTGCAGAACTTGAAATACGGAACCTTGTAAAAAAACTTGAAAAATCGAGTACTTCAATTACTGCAATGGAGTTTAACGTGCGCATTGCGGAAAAAGCTTGGCGTCTTACCGAACAAGGCTATAAAGCGGGAACAATTGAATATCTCGATCTCAAAGATGCAGAGAACACCTTAATGCAAGCACGTCTTGGCGTATTAAGCGAAAAATACACTTATATATCGAATCTTTTGGATCTCGAAACCGCATTAAATATTGAACTAAACTAAAGGAGTCCTTTATGCAGATTATACAAACAAAGAAACTCGCGCTGAGAACAGCAGCGGTAATTATTGCAGGAAGTATATTAATTTCCTGTGGACCAAAAAAAGACTCGGAATCTATAAAATCAAAAACCGAAGAGGTAGAAAAGACCACGGTGTTTGCAGTATCTGTAATTCCAGCGACACGGGGAGAACTAAAAAACTACCTTGAATTTGGTGGAGACGTTACCGCAAAAACAAGTTTAGATATACAGCCCGATGCTGCTGGAAAAATTGTAGAAATTAAAGTGAAGGTAGGTGATTCTGTTCAGAAAAATGAAATTATCGCCTTAGTAGATGCTTCACGCCCTGGAATGTCATATGAACCCGGTCCCGTAAAGGCTCCTATATCTGGAACCATTACAGCTGTTAATGTTGTTGTAGGAAGTATGGTAGCTCAACAACTTTCAATTGCAAAAGTTAGTAAAATTGATACGCTGGAAGTAGTAATGAATGTTCCAGAGCGCTATGTGTCAAAAATTAAAAACAAACAACAAGCATATCTTAGATTCGATGCATATCCCGGAGAAATATTTCCCGCAGAAATATCCGAGGTTAGTCCAGTACTGGATCAGACGTCCCGCACAATGAGCGTTAAGCTTTCACTTTTAAATCAAGATTCACGAATAAAAGTAGGCATGTTCGCCCGCGTTAAATTAATTACAGATACACTTACAAATATTGTCAAAATTCCAGATGCGGCTGTTACAACCCGTTTGGGAGAAACATTTGTTTTCGTTATAGTTCCCGGAGAAGCTGATGCCCAGACACATACAGTTCGCAAGCAAATGGTAACTCGAGGAATTCGAGTAGATGACAAAACTGAAATTCTTTCTGGTCTAAATTCAAATGATTTAGTCGTTATACGTGGACAAAGCCTTCTGGAAGATGGGTCTGTCGTGAATATTATTTCTCGACTTGTTGCCATTCCCGAAATGGAGAATGCAAAATGAGCCTTTCGAAAACAATCGTATCAAAACCTACAACTATTTTAATATTATTTACTGTCCTTGCAGCGCTCGGAATTTATACGCTGACTGACTTACCTCTCGACCTTCTACCTGATATGGAACTTCCCTTTGTGGCTATTAATACCACCTACCCCGGAGCAGGTCCTGAAGAAGTTGAAAAACGGGTAACAAGACCATTAGAAAGCGTTGTTTCTGGAATTTCTGGAATAGATGTATTGCAATCTCAATCTTCGAGTGGCTCCAGCCTTTTATTTGTGCAGTTTGTTTTTGGGACTAATCTTGATGAAGCAATGAATGACATTAGAGCCAGCCTCGACATGATTAAAGGAATGCTTCCCGAAGAAGCTTCCTCTCCAATGATCTTTAAAATGGATCCTAATCTCATGCCAATTATGTCGTATGCCATTAGCGGAAACAGATCTCCAGAAGAGTTGCGTGAATATGGGGAGAATCTTACAACCAAGCTCGAGCAAATTGAAGGAGTTGCTACAGCAAACGTTTCCGGAGGAAGAGAAAGAGCTATTATTGTTGAAATTCCTCGAGACCGTCTCCAAGCGTATAACTTGACTATCACCCAAGTCTCTCAAATGATAGGAGCTCAAAACATACAGATTGCGGGCGGGACAATAACAGAAGAAGAACTAAACTACTCTATAAGTACGGTTGGAGAATATAGTTCTTTAGATGATATTCGCAATACCGTTATTTCCTACAAAATGACCGGAGCTGCTTATACTGCGACAGGAGCAAAACCTGGAACTGTTACAACAGTTCGTCTACGAGATATTGCAGATGTGTATGAAGGTTTCAAAAAACAAAGTTCACTGTCGTATCTTGATGGTATTCCGAGTGTTCAGCTTAGTATTCAAAAGCAAAGCGGAAAAAACTCAGTCCAAACGGCTCGAACAGTTAAAGCCAAAATGATTGAGATAGAAAAAGATTCTCCCTCTGATATACAAATCACGCTAATACTGGACACTACAGATTTAATTCAGCGCTCTGTAAACCAAGTTGCCTCAAGTGCAATTCAAGGAGCACTTTTCGCTGTTATTATTTTGTTTATCTTTCTGAGAAGTTTTCGAAGCACAATTATTATTAGTCTCACTATTCCAATTTCTCTCGTCATCACTTTTGGAATTATGTTCTTCTCT
>DATFIA010000136.1:0-3971 GCA_035270545.1 Treponemataceae bacterium | reverse complement strand
CGTTGCCATTGCCGAAAGAGCTGGAAAAATAATTTCTGCTCTTGTGCCAGAGATTCGAAAAACAGCAGATCTCGTACAGGAAATAACAGCAGCAAGTGCCGAACAAAATCAAGGTGCCGAGCAAATTAATATGGCAATAGCGCAGCTAGATTTAGTAGTTCAACAAAATGCCTCAGCAGCCGAGGAATCTGCTTCTATGGCAGAAGAACTTGCCGCTCAATCGGAGCAAATGCAATCTGCAGTATCCTTTTTTTCCATAACCGAAAATGAAAAGCCAGTGGCTCTCATAACAAGAAAATAGATTGCTCTTAAGGGATAAACATTTTCGAAGAGGAGCCTTTTCTTTCATTACTATTTCAGCTTGACCCCTTGTCTTACATGCCATAAAATGACATGTAAGCGAGGTTTAAAAAATGTCTCATAATGAAACTGAAAAAAAGAAGTTAGATGCAAGAAGTATAGCCGGACTTATTCTTTCCGTTACGCTACTTCTTTCAATGGTATATGCTATCGTACACCTCATTATTGCACCAAGTGCAATCGGTAATTTAGATGCACACACACGATTAAAAAGCGATTATTTTGTAATGCTTTTACAATGCATAATCGGGCTCATTGTTATGCTCATCCCTTCCATGATTGAGAAAAAACTATCTTTTAGTCTACCAAACTATATGTCCATCTTATATTTTGTTTTTTTATACTGCGCAATCTTTCTAGGGGAAATTAGAAATTTTTATTATGTCATTCCTCATTGGGATACAATACTTCATGCCTTTAGTGGTGCAATGTTGGGAGCTTTGGGTTTTAGCTTAGTAAGTGTTCTTAATGATATTAAAAAAATAAAACTTAAATTAAGCCCAATATTTATTGCATTATTTGCTTTCTGTTTTGCACTCGCTGTAGGGGCTATTTGGGAAATTTATGAATTTGCAGCAGATACCCTTTTTGGTTTTAACATGCAACGCTTCGCTGCAGAAGATGGAACTCTTTTTATAGGACAGGCAGCCCTAGCCGATACAATGAAAGATATTATAGCAGATGCTCTAAGTGCTTTTATTATTTCGGTAATTGGATTTTTCACAATCAAAAAAGATAGGCTTGCAAGTAAATTCCAGCAGGACCATTAAAATTGAGACAGGCAGAAAAAAAAGTGGCAAACAGAAAACAGAGATAAAGCAATATTAGAAATAATAGAGCCACTTGTTTTTTAACTATCGTAATCCATAAAATTCTTTTTGGTTAAACCCTAGGTAAGAATTTGTTTGGTCAACTACGGGAGTTATTTCTATCATTATTAAATGATTACTTGGTACCTGTAGAGATACTTCATATACGCCATTTTTTTCAAAAATCTTTTCATCTGTTTGAAGAGGTTCTGCTGCTGCGTGTAATATTTTAACCTGCTCTTTTGTTAACGTATATGGTTTTCCGAGATTACTCCATGTTTGTAAGGGATTTGCGTGAGAACCTCCCACATCTTTTTTTACAACTATAGCCTGTTTCCCCATTGTAGGTAGAGTAAAAATATAGCTTATTTCCTTCGCTTTTATATTCAAATTTAAATCTTGCCAATTCCAAGCAATAAGTACATAACTATTATTTTTCTTCGTAACTACAACATGATCGTCTCTAAACAACAATTCCTTCCCAGCTTGAGAAAAAAATTCAAAGGCGTGAAAGGTTGGTTTTTTAATGTTATTAAATGCAACTAGTCCAAAACCACCATGAAATACAGATGGGGGAACCCCAAACTCTTCAAAAACATCGCTTAGTGTCCAATAGGAATAAGAATCGGCATAATCGCCTGCTTCACTGAGAATACGCGCAATATACGGAGCATGGAAATCTGTATCATGCACCGGACAATCGGGATTATAAGAACTATTAAATTCCGTTATATGCAAAGGCATGTTTTTAATAGTTGGATATGAGGCCATTATTTCGCGTGTTTCTTTAAGTTCGTTTATCATTGTTACAGGATCATTTATAGAATGATACGAATAGTGGCCTTTTTTCGTTGGAGGGTTCGCCGTATAACAATGCCGAGATATAAAATCTAAAGGTGAGTTATTATGTATACAATATTCAAAAAAAGCTCTTAACCACTTTTCTGTTTCAACTCCACAAATAGCTGGCCCACCTACTTGTATTCTTGAATCTACTTGTTTTGCAGCCTTGGCAGAATAATCATATAGTTTAAAATACTCTTCCATTGTGCCTGCCCAAAAGGAAATGTTTGGTTCATTCCAAACTTCTATAGGCCAAGTTATTACTTCTTCTCTTCCGTATCGTTCTATTAAATGAGTAAGTGTATTTTTTATTAAGTCTGCCCATTTTTCATAAGATTGAGGAGGAGTTACATTTCCCTTCCAATAAAACACTGTTTGTTCGCCAGATTTTAACTTTTCAGGCATAAAGCCCAGTTCTAAAAAGGGGCGAATATCGTGTTCTATATATGAATCTATAATACGATCTAAATAAGTAAAATTATAAAAAGTCTGCGTTTTTCCATCTACGGTTATTTCGCGATATATTCCTGTGTCATCACAAAATAATCCATGCCCACGAATATAGCGAAAATGAATTGCTTTTTGTACCATTTTTAAATGGTCTAAAAATTCTTTTTGTAAGGAAAGACCCATTCTCCCAGTTCCAACACAGTATGACGCATTATTTTTAAAACCTATTCCAGTGCTTGGAACTTCAATTTTAATTTCCATTGAAAATGCTCCTTATTTTCTATAATTGAGCGTTTTTTAAAGCAGAAAACTCTTCTGTAAGTAATTCATTATAGGTTGAAAAAAGAATAACTCCAAGCGGAAAAAAATCATAGTCTTATTTTTGTCCATTGCATAAGACTTCCTTTAACTCTAAGATGTCTTATAACCAGTTCAAACTTTTTTTCTAAACTGCGGTATAGAATCCATCTTAAAAACAAGAAGTTATTTCTTGTTTTCCATGTACACAGTCCTTGGTAAATTTACCTCCCAATTCGTATAGCAGAAAAAGATCCAAGAATTCCAAATACATTAAGCACATACAAAATCACAACCAACAAGACTACTAATTGAGGCAGAAAAAAGGACAGGGGAGACGGGCCATGTGCGGAGCCGCCGCATACGAAAACTGTACAAGGGGAGTTATCTTTCTATTACACTATTAAAATGCGTGTTATATTAAGAAAACACTATGAGAGATATCAGATTTATTGCGGAACATAGAGGCGGCTCTTTATCTAAAGAAAAACAGAGACTTCTGATTCTTTGGTCAGTAGATTGCGTACGACACGGAATACAAACGTTACTCGAAAAAGAAATAGATGACAGAGCTCTTGAGGCCTTAGATATTGCAGTAAAATGGGGAGAAGAAAAAACGACAGTCGCTGAAGCTCGAAATGCAGCCGTTAAAGCTCATAGTGCAGCAAGGGAAACAACAGACAAAATAAAACAAGCAATCTATAGAGCTTGTGGTCATGCCGTAGCCACCGCCCATATGGCCGATCATTCTCTACAAGCTCGGGCATATATACTTAAAGCATTGCAATTAAAAAAAATTGAAACGGAAATAGAAAAAAAGTGGCAGTTAGATATTGCAGATAAAAAGATTCAAGATTTGGTTATGCCTTTTCATAGCGTGTTATAAAAAGATATGTTATTATTTTTGAGCTTTGTGTTATGTAAGTAAATACAATCTTTGAAGTTAATATAATGATGGGGAAAAAAATGAGTGGAGTAGAACAGAGAAAAGAAATACGATTTCCAGCACATGTATTACCAGAAGAATATAGAACATTTTCAATATTGCTCAGTCAGGGTAAAACTGCTACAGTAAAAACCGTTGATGCCAGTCGGAATGGGTTTGGCTTTACAGCACACTTAAGCTCAGATAACTTTATTTTAGGATCTAAAATAGTATTATATCCATTTGGTGAAAGTCGACCTGTATATGGTATTATTGTGTATGCACAA
>DATFIA010000135.1:0-9902 GCA_035270545.1 Treponemataceae bacterium | reverse complement strand
ATCTTCTGTTGAACCGTCAAGGCAATATTCTAAAAGGCCAGACCTCTCATCCCAAGAAATTCTATGATGACTCCACTGACCAGGTATGAGATTTTTCTTTCCTGCAAGGGTAATATCAAGAGGGACTCCGACGGTTGTAATCCAGATATTTGAAAACGTCCACTCCATATGGTTTCGAAACAAACTTGATCTAATATATTGATACAAAGAGCCAGAAACAGCCGTTCGAGAAGAACGCCACTGGAAAAGGACGCTTCCATTTTCAGTTACTGCTGGTTGCATCCAAAATTCTATTGTAAAAGAACCAGGGCTTCCCGGAGTCGAAAAAAGGCTTCCGGCCTTTCCCTTTAAAACAAGGGCTGAACCGTCTGTATTAGACAGAGCTGCTCCACTTCCTCTTCTTGCTCGGGATGATCCAGTAGAAAGAAGCTTCGAAGAAACAACTTGATAATTACCAGCCTCGTCTATAAATGGAGAGGCATCAAAAGGCAGGTAAAGATCATTTGGTTCTTTTGAATTCTGTAGTTTTGTGGAGAGCACCAAAGAAGGAAGACCAAGCTGACCAGAACTTATTTCTAGAGCACGAGAATAAGAAAGATTTTGCCAACCGGAGGTACCTCCAAAGTTTGCAATCTTTTCTTCCGCATTAAGAGAAACCGTCAAAGAGAACACAAAAAAAGCCAATAAAAATACGAATAATTGTTTATGCATAATAGTACTTATCAGATTATCGGCAGGATGATATGATAAATCCAATGAAAGAGCAGCCCGAGATTCGAAAAAAACTGCACGACACTGCCCTAGCCGCCCCGAAAACCAGCGGTGTGTATCTGTGGAAGGATGAATCGGGAATTGTTTTGTATGTCGGCAAGGCAAAATCTCTAAAAAACCGCCTATCATCTTATTTTACCTCCAACCGGGACTTGAAAACGAGGATTCTCGTTTCTCGCTCTCGATCTATAGAATATATTACCACGGATAACGAATACGAGGCACTCCTACTTGAAAATACGCTGATCAAAAAATATAGTCCTCGTTACAATATTAGCCTTAAAGATGGAAAAACGTATCCGGTTATAAAAATAACAAAAGAAGCCTTTCCCCGTGTTATTAAAACACGACGAATTCAAAATGATGGGGCGCTCTATTTTGGGCCATTTCCAAACGTCAATGCACTTGATGTTTTTCTCGATTTTGTAAAACGCCATTATAAACTCCGCCAATGCCGTGTTCTAAAAAAAAGGAGCACTCCCTGTCTGTACTATCATATAGGTCGTTGTAGCGCTCCATGTTGCGGTAAAATAGATAGTGAAACCTATAAAGCGAATATGCAAGAAATAATACAACTCCTGGAAGGAAACAACAAAAAGTCTCTATCTCGTATGGAAGGTATAATGAAAGAAGCTGCGGCAAATCTTGAATTTGAAAAAGCTGCACGTTTACGAGATGGTATTCAAGCTATTCGTGCCTTACGAGAACAAAATGCAGTTGAAGACCTCGACCCAGAAGCTAGAGACTACATAGCGTGGGCAGCTGAGGGCACAATGGTAACCTTTGCAGTACTACGAATGCGCGGAGGCCGCCTTGTTGCGCGGGACCTTTATCGCGTAAGGAGCCTTAAAGAAGAAGAAGAGATACTTCCAGAATTCCTAATGGCCTGTTATACCGAAGCTTCTCAAGTTCCACCGCGTATTTTTGTTCCAACAGCAAGCGGGCTTTCGCTTGCTGAACAATGGTTTTCCGAAGGTCTTGGAATTACAACTCGCATTACTGCTATTTCTCTCGAAGAAACAGAGAAAAAAGGTAAAGCAGCTGATAAAAGACATAGTACGGCCCTCGCAATGGCACGCTTCAATGCAAAAGAAGATGCTTCGAGGCGACTGCGTGAACACGGAGATTTTCCTGCTCTCGACGAATTAAAAAATCTGCTTAATCTTCCCTCAATTCCTTCGAGAATAGAAGGTATTGATATTGCACACCTTGGAGGAAGATTCCCTGTGGCAAGTCTTATAACCTTTGCAGATGGAAATCCAGACAGAAAGAACTACCGAATATTCCGACTTAAAACAACTGAAGGCATTATCGACGATTTTGCCTCTATGAGAGAAGTTACGGCTCGCCGGTATAGCCGCATTATAAATGAAGGGTCTGAACTTCCAGATCTTTTAGTTATAGATGGAGGCATAGGTCAGGTGAATGCTGTAAAAGCAGTGCTCGATTCACTGGGAGCAGATATTCAAATTATTGGACTTGCAAAGCGTGACGAAGAAATATATCTCCCCGGTAATTCCACTCCTGTTTCACTTCCGCGTCGCTCCGACGCTCTAAGACTCCTCCAACGGGTTAGAGATGAAACTCACCGCTTTGCTACTACGAGAAATCAAAAACTACGCACCAAAGAAAATATAACTCTTATTTTTGAAGAGCTTCCCGGCATTGGGCCCAAAAAAGCTGTTCGACTACTCTCTGTGTATGGCTCTTTAAGCGGACTTGCTGCTGCAGTTTCGACTCCGGAAGGAAAAACACAAATAGCCATAGAGACGGGTCTTGGTCCTGAGGCAACAGAAAAACTTATAGCTGCTATACCTCCTCTTTTAGCCAACCGTGAAAAAGAGCGCATAAAACGAGCCGGTCCTTTTACGCCCCAAACAGACATAGCGTCTCTCGCAGCAGATGTTGGACGTCCCTGGCCTGAAACTTCAGATAACACAAAACCTACAGGAGAAATAAAAAAGTGATAACTATTAATAACTCAAGACAAACGTATCAAAGAATAGTATTCCTAATTATAGGTAATCTCGTTGGAATAGTTGCACTGCTTCCAGCTCAAAATGCCCAAATTTTTAATACCCGAGACAGTCTTATTTCTCGTGCCTGGTTAGGAAAAATTGCCATAGGTGAAAACATACCAACAACGATACAATCCCTTTCAGCTCAAGAACTCTCCTACTATGGAGTACATACCGAACCAAAGAAAAAAATAAAAGACCAAATTGATGAAACAGAGATTTTTTTTGCTCCACTTCTCTTAATTTCTCCTCAAGTCATGGGTTGGAATGGTTTAGGTACCGCTCGATGGGAAGGAGATAAAAGTGCCAGAACGACAGAGTCCTCCTATCTTTCACGATTCCATGAATTTGACCCAGTTTTTGCTCTTGGTATTGAATTCGGTAGCCCTCATTTTTTTGCGACAAGCAGCATAGATTTCGGAATGGCTGCTTGGTCAAAAAATGCTCCAGAAAATGGCATTACCGGTTTTTGGGACCCCTTAAAATTTCTTACTTGGTGGAATTTTCCAGATGAAGCATATTTTTCATGGGTTGGTTCCAATACAAATCTTATAGCAGGCAGACTTCCCACAGGTATTGGACTTGGAATGTCCAATATAATGCTCAATGGAAATGCTCGTTGGTACGATCAAGTACAGTTTTCCTGGTGGTCTAATCAATTCAAATTTTTTGGTTTTTGGGCAACTTCTGCTACACACTTAGACGATATTGAAAATGAAGTGCAACAATGGCAAGGAATGGGAGAAAAAATAGGATGGGATGCAGTAAGCAATCATGACTACGCAACGAGAAATGTAACTCCAGCAAAACTCTTTACCTACCACAGAGTAGAATTTAAGCCCTTCCAACGCATCGGTTTTGGACTAACAGAAATGCAACTCCTTGGAGGGAAAACGCCAGACTTGCTTAATCTTCTCCCTGCTGGCGGTTGGCACAATACCTTCACTGCAGGGGTGAGTAATGTCATGATGCAAATAGATGCTTGGGGAGTCCCTATAAATGGCCTACTTCTTCGAGGAGAATTTGTAACAGATGACACAAAAGCACCTGCGGAAAAAGGAACAGCAGCAAAACCTAATAGCTGGGCCTGGGAGCTCGGGGCTACTTGGGTTCTTCCTTTTACAGGAACAAAATGGACACATGCAATAGATGCAGAATATAGCCATGTAGATACATGGACATATAACAGATGGCAACCCTGGCTAATAATGTATCAGAGGCAGATGTTTACGGGAGGGCACGGAGGAATAGATATTCCATTGGGACACAGCGAAGGCGGAGATGTAGATCAAGGAAAACTCTACTACACAGCCATCTCTTCAAACGGTGGGCGCATAAAAGCTGGTTATACGTATACCAACAAAGGTCCCGTTTATTTGGGCCGTATAGAGAAGGCTAATCCAATGCCACCTTCTAATTCAACAGACCCCTCTTATATTCCTGTCTATTATGATTTTGACGATTATCAGTCTTTGACTGGGAAGACTCTTGAATCTTTACTTGGAACAACGAGAAAACACAAACATGAATTTTCTGTAAGCGGAAGCTGGCCGCTAAACGCGCAATGGGAAGTTTATGCCTCAATAAATCTGCATCTCATATACAATGCAGAACATGTACGAGGGAAAATGGCCACAGAAACTGTATGGAAAACAGGATTTACATGGAAGTTATAACTTCAGCAGCTTGTCCATTTTTTTTCACTATGGAATACAAACAGAGATCCATCTGATAATCCTGTATTGCCGTACCACCAGATCGTAAGGCAATATCGGTAGAAGCAAGAAGGGCGAGAATCTGCACAGTAGATGCTGGATTCCAGCGGCGTGCGGCACGTTTATATTGCTCAACAGCCCTTTTAGCAGAAAAGCCTGCTTTTTTAAGAGAAAAATCATCGGTTTCACCTGAAAGCATCAGCCGATGCCAGTCTTCAAGACGGCGAAAACACCAGGTAAGACCCGCAATAGTCTGAACAGGAGAAGATTCTTTGGACATAGAAAGTTTTCTCTGTATATCGAGAGCCCCGGCAAGATTTCCTTCGGTGAGAACATCAAACAAACTAAAAGGACTTTCTTCACGGTTATGAGCGAGAATTTCTAAGGTATCATCTTCAGTAATTATATGATCTTTTGAAAAAAACAAGAGAAAACCTGAACAAGCAGCTTTTAGAGCCTCGGTGTTATTTTCAACCAAATCCAGAATAGAAGCTATGGCATCCCCTTCTATCCGATACCCTGCTTTTCGGAAAAAATCGGTAATCCACTGTTCTTTCCGGTTTTCAAACATTTCCCAAAATATTTTTCGATGTTCTTTTGGAACACAATTTTCAATTTTTTTATCTATCGAATTGTCATCTGAGACTAGAATTAATGTTGCATCTGTTACATTGGTAGATTCTGATATCCAAGCAATTATTTGTTCAACATCTTCCTTTTTTTTAATAAGTTCTGCATTTCGAAGAACAATAAAACGAGCATCTGCAAAAAGAGATCCATTTTGAAGAAGAGATATAATATCTCCAATGCGAACATCAGATACATAGAATGTATGAGAGTCAAGAACGCCTGAACGAGCAGCAGAGATACGAAGTTGTTCAATAGCAGTATTTCGCTCTCCTATTTCTGGGCCAGTGTACAGCCAGACAGGGGACAGAGATGACATACAAAAATCCTCCGGGAGTGATTATAGCTGAAGAACAGCCTTTTTGTCCCCTTTTTTAGTCCGATGAGGAGCAAGACTTTCTGCGAGATTATTGAGCCGAGCTGCTGAACTGGCAAATTCATCTCTGTTATGAGAAACGATTCTCCAAGATGTATCACCAACTGCAAGACGATCTGCAGCTTCTATAACAGCTCGCGCAGGGTCTGCAAAACGCCGGCTTAAATACCAGCAAATATTTACAAGAAGTAAAAGAGAAGGTAGTACAAAAAGTAAAAATATCCAAACACCCATAAAGGGCAAAAATGGATGCAAAGCGTCAATTACCGTGGCTTTTTTAAGACCTGAACGGACTCCGGTAACAGAAGACCAAAAATTAGGAGGCAATACAGAGGTATACACACAGATATAGCGGTTACTACTGTAATGAACAATGCGACCAAAACGCAGAACGGTATTTGCATCATCTATCGTAAATAATCCATCTCGAACTAGATCCAAACTCTCCCTTGGAACAAAATGAAAAGAATCTCCTGTTTCTACTATTGGAATCCAATCGCTCGGAGATGAAGAATCCTCACTATCTAAATACACTTGGCACGAGCCAGCATCGGTATCTATTCCGCGCATTTCATTCATCCAATCAAGAGGTCGTGAGCGATAATTGCTAATAGATAATCCGGTAAGAAAGCGATCGGCAATTCGAGACATTAAACGAACTCGGGAATCGTAATATAGTTCTGCAATTTGCTCACTATCTGAGAGAGACTGAGATAGTGAAAGATCAAACCAACTAGAGACCGCAGTACTCACATATCTGGATACAATAATAGTCTGTGTAAATGATGCTCCGAAAACTATAAGACAGAGTACCAAAAAAATTCGATTTCCAAACAGAGAAGAATCACCTCTTTTTGTCGTTTCAGAAACATGAAGATAAAAAAACACTCCAAGAAAAACCAACAGGCCTAGAGGTAAAAAAACTAACAGTAAAATACCACGTGTTGACATAAAACTATCTGCAGAAAAAACAACAGAAAGACCTGAAGAGGCTACCGCATAAGAAGCAGCAATCAGTAAAGCAAACACAAAAATGAGAAAGGGTAATGTATACAATTTAGAAGCGGCTCTACGCCTTATTTGTTTCAATCTTCCTCGAATTTATTCTCAAATAAGGCTTCTATAGCCTCGACTGCTTCTATTTCGTCCGGTCCGGATGCACAAATAACTAATTTAGAATTATAGCTTGCAGCCATAGTAATAATACCCATTATCGACTTTGCATTGATTCGGGTAGCCTCGTCGCGTTCAATCAATATTTCTGAAGCAAATCGGTTGGCAGTTTGTGCAATGAGTGCAGCTGGGCGAGCATGAATACCTGCCCGGTTTTTGATCGTTACTGTCTTTGTAGTCATCTCATTAATCCTTCAATATGAATCTTCAACACCGTAATATGGTGCACGCGCAGCATCAGTCTCAATCCACTTAAGAACATTTTGATTAAACTCTTTAGCAGAAAAATAACCCATGCTCTTAAGTCTTTCGTTCATAGCGGCTGTTTCCAAAATAATAGGAATATTACGCCCCGGTTTAACCGGTATTTCAAGTTTTGGAATGCGAACTCCAAGAATCTCCATAGTTAACTCTTCTGTTCCAAGGCGGTCATAAATCTTATTGGCATCCCATTCTTCAAGCTTTGCAACAATTTGTACTTCTTTTCGCTCTCGAATCGAGCCAACTCCATACAATTGAGTAATATTGATAATGCCGAGTCCACGAATTTCCATGTGATGGCCTATAATCTTGTTAGCCCCTTGGCCTGTTAGAATATTACCGTTTGCACATGAAATTTCAACCACATCATCTGCTACCAAGCGGTGTCCACGCTCGATTAATTCAAGTGCTGTTTCACTTTTCCCAACCCCTGAGTCTCCCATAATAAGAACCCCAAGACCATAGACTTCAACAAGAACACCATGCATTGAGATTTTTGGCGCAAAAATATTTGACAGAATTCGCAATAATCGTGAAGAAAACTCACTCGAAGCCAAACCTGTTTGTAAAATAGGACAGCCAGATTGTTCAGCCATTTCTATAAAAACTTGAGCTGGATCTAAATTATGTGTAAAAATACAACAGGGCATGTCATAGGTAAATAATTGTTCGATAGTTCTCAAACGACCTTCAGTTGCGAGCTTATTGAGATATGCAACTTCACCTCGCCCAAAAAGTTGAATACGTTGAAATGCAAAGGAATCATAAAAACCCGAAAGGGCGAGCCCTGGACGATTAAGATCCGGAATAGTAATATCACGGATTAATCCCTTGCGCCCGCACACGCAGCGCAGGTCAAGGGAATCATGTTCCTTGAGGTTCAAGCCAAGCAGGTCGAGTACGGAAAACCGTTTCACAGCCATACTTGACTATATCCTCCCATTTTCATCTTGTAAAGACAAGGCATCAAATTAAGGCCTGTCCTATTTTTTTTCCTGTACCTTGTCTTTCTCTTTTTTTACTTTTTGATCGAGAATATCAACAAGTTTATTTACTCCGGCATTAAAATCAAAGTCGTCTGCCGAAACATGAGCCGTACTGCCCCAACGAAAATTTACAGTGCATTCAAGTTGAAATTTCTTATCGTATTTTATAATCAATAAAATATCAGTTATATGTTCTTCTGCATATTTTATACGCTCGAGCTTTTTGTCCACAAAAATCCTCTGTTCCTCGTCTAAAGAGAACTTTACATTCTGCACACTGATGTTCATGGTGAACCTCCTCGAAGATTTTACCGACAGTCTGTCGGCTTCTCTATAAATAATACTACTAAACAGATTGTAATGCAAAAAAAATGATGATCACAATTTTTCAACGTTCAAAAGATGAATTGATATTGAGCTCTCCACGATATTTAGCTACTGTACGCCGAGCAATTTTAATACCTCTTTGTCCCAATAGATCAGAAATTTTTTGATCTGAAAGATTTTCTGTTGAATTTTCAATAATTTCCTTAATGATTTCTTTTACACCCTGTTTAGAAAAACGTCCTTTTGAACTGGTAGTTGTAGATTGAGGGGCACCTATTTGAGTACTAAAGAAATATTTAAGTTCAAATAAACCCCATTCACACTGAAGATATTTTCCATTAGCTGCGCGAGAAACGGTAGCCTGATGCATTCCAATTTCGGCAGCTACGTCTATCATTCGTAAAGGAGTGAGCCTAGTAGGACCATACATAAAAAAATCGCGCTGAAACACAATTAAGGCGCGAGTAAGCTTCAAGATTGTAAGATTCCTTCTCGAAAGAGTCCGCATAAACCACTGAGCTTCACGAATAGATTCTTTTGCAAAATCTCGCGCTTCCAGACTCTCTTTTTCTGTAGTATTTTGTATTTCCATAAAAAAAGGAGAAAGACCAAGAACTGGGATTTCTTCTTCGTTAATAACAACGGTAAAATCGCCTTCGTCGCGTCGCACTAATACATCTGGTGCAATATACGACCGTGATTCGCTTTCAATTGCACGTCCGGGAAAGGGATCGAGACTCCGAATTAAATCAAAAACAGCATCTGCATCCTCTTTATCTAAAACGAGAGGAGTATCTGGCATTTTAGCCAAAGCTTTTATTAAGGCAGCTGGTTTTCCCTTTTCAAAGAAATCGAGGTGATGTTCAAGAAGAATAACGGAAGCTTTTAGAACTGGGTCATCTTCCCAGGTCTTAGGTCCTTTTAGACCAAGCAGCTTTACCTGCACAACTAAGGATTCTTGAAAATTTACTGTTGCGCAACCAACAGGTTCGAAAGAACGGACAAGCCAAAGCGCAGTATTAAGATTTTCTGTATTTTCTCCGCCAGGAAGTTCTTGCGGGGGAACAAGATGGAACCCATCGCTATTAAGATTTTGAATTATTAAAGAAGCAAGTGTAGAAATCTCCGAACTCACTTTGTGAACAGAAAGTTGTTCAAGAAGTGTTTCTTGCAAAGTCGCCTCGCGACTGAGTACCCCTTCAATAAAATTACGATGATCTTCACTATCATCTTCTGAACTTGCAGAAATATACGAAGAAGTAGGAAGCTTGGCATCAAACGAAGAAGAAACAGATAAAAAAGGATCTTTTATTATTTCAAGGGCAGGATTTGCTTCAACTTCCTCTAAAATACGCTCTCTAAGATCCGCAAAAGGCATTGCCATAAGGCGAATCGATTGCAGCATCTGAGGACTTAAAGAGAGGCGTTGTTGTTGTACAAGATTCTGTCTCTGTTCTTGCATATCAATTTTAATGATACGGGTGAAATACAGCAGAGGTCAAGAACCTTAATAACTGCTGCCAAAATTGTTGAAACAAACTCTCCTTTATGCAGTCAAATGGAGAGCCACCCACCCTTCTCCTGGCTGGCCGCGGATTTTTACTTTTCCCGTTTTGAAATTAATTATTGGGGGATTCTTTTTTTTCAT
>DATFIA010000134.1:0-24644 GCA_035270545.1 Treponemataceae bacterium | reverse complement strand
CGATTCCACGAATTTGGGGAAAGGTATATTTGCGATAGAGGGAGCACTTTGGGCTGGAGTAGAAATATCACCCCTCCCTTCTGTTTTAATATCACCCTCGTTTAGATTGGTTCTAACAAAAGCTGAAATAGTTCCTGTGCCCAAAATTGGGCTTGCTTTGTTTGCTCAAAATGGATTTACGTTAAAAACGAACGTATTTCGCGTGTACAAGAATCCCAATTTTAATGATCTGTACTGGACAGCAGATATTATGGCAGCTGGAAACCCCGACCTAAAACCAGAACACGGCTATGGTGCAGATTTTATTATAAGCAAAGAAGTTCCTGGCATTTTTTCCGTGGAAGGCACTTTATTTTTCGCACGACACAAAGATGCTATAATATGGAATCCGGACGGTTCAGTGTGGAAGCCGATGAATGTTGGAGAAGCTTTATATGCTGGTGCTGATCTTCAGGGTGAATTGAGTCTTCCCTATTCATTTTCTGTATCGCTTTCATATTCTTTCCTCCAAACATGGTTGCTCACAAACAAATTGAATTTTTCAGATAATAGAAGAATGCCTTACATACCCTTACATAAAGGGAATGCTTCACTTGCATGGAAAAATAAAAATACTGCAGTAACTGTTAGTTCTCAGTTTATTGGCTCGCGGTTTACTTCTACCGATAATCTAACATCTTTACCGAGAATTGTAACTTTTGATGCAGGCCTTTCGCAAATTGTTCGGGATAGATTTACCTGTTATATTGAAGTAAAAAATTTGAGCAGGGCAAAGGTAGTCTTAATAGACGGGTACCCCTTACCTGAAATGACTATTACTTTAGGTGCCCGCTATACCTTGCAGTAAATCACCGGGCCTGTTGGTTTACACATCTATGTTATTTTACTGGGCCCGGCTTTGAGAATTCGGGATACCGAATTCTCCTATAATGCTAAAACGTCTGTGCAGTTGTAGGGGTAGCGGAGAAACGTTTTTTGGTATTTCCAAAAAACTTTCGCAGCTCAGGGGAAGCCGCGTTGGTAAAGATTGCATTTTTTACTTAAAAAAACACACCTTTCAGACCTGTGTTTCCCCTCCTTAATTGGGCAAAGACGTGAGTACTTTTTTATGGTATAGTATGTGAACAATGAGCGACAACAAGCGTGAATTTGAATCTTCTCCCGTATATCTTCAAATTGCCTTAAACATTGCAAAAAGAATAGCCCGGGGAGAAATTCCTGAAAATAGTAAAATATACGGAAGATCTGTTCTTTCATCTGAATATGGAGTTTCGCCGGAAACAATACGTCGCTCTATTAGTCTCTTAGCGGATATGCACGTTGTAGAGGTGAGAGAAAAAAGTGGCACAATTGTTCGGTCTCGAGAAAAAGCTCAAGCCTACGTAGAGAGATTTGATGAATATGCGGGAGTTCAAGCGCTTAGACGCCAGTTGCGTAAAGCTTTAAGCGAACATTCACTTTTGACAAAACAAATACATGAACTTGCTACAGATATTTCTGGAATGTCTGTTCGAATGTCAAATAATAATCCATTTATAAATTACGAAATAGATGTTACTCCTGACTCGCCTGTTCGGGGAAAAACTATTAAGGATTTGAACTTCTGGCAAGAAACAGGTGCAACTATTATTGCGATTCGAAGAAAAACGCAACTTTTTCTTTCTCCTGGACCTTATTTTTCACTAGAAGCAGAAGATACTATTGTTTTTGTGGGAGATGAGCGCACCGCCTATGCGGTACAAAACTTTACGACTAATCACTGATAAAAAAGGTACATATTTTCGTAATTTTTTTAAAATTAATCTATACTTGAGGCATGAATAAAACACAACGATTCAGGCTTCTTGGGACAGTGATATTCTTGCTTCTTTTAGGTTTATTTGTTTCTAAAATAGTTTTTGACCAAATCAAAGACCGCCAAGAATCGGTTCAGACAATAATGGTAAATGTTCTTCATGGAATGCACTCAAATATTGAACAATTAATTGGTATTGTTTCTCGCTCATTAAATACGTTTCAAACAGATATGCCTGAATGGTTAGAAAGTAACAGGGGCAAAATCCATGCAGAACAAAGACTTCTTGCATTTAAAATGGCAATGCCTTCTATTGAAGAAGTATCAATTTTTGATACTACAGGTAAAATTTGGGCTTCTACCGAGGAAAATAAAACAATAGTGTCTTTAACTCAGGTAGAATTACAGGAAATTAATTCTAAAAATGATTTTTCTTCTAACGAAGTAAATCCTTTTGTATTTATTCTTGAACCAGTTAGAAATAATGATAATGCCTGTAGCATGAGCCTTGTTATACCCATATCTCTTCCTGAAAAAAATTTCCAAGGCGGAATTCTCGCTGTTTTACCAACACATTTTTTTTTACCTGTTATGAAAACTGCACTTCTTTCGGATGATAGCATGAGTGGAATAACATGGAATAAAAAAACAGTTTTTTTTCAAATATCAAAATATACCTTTACTATGTGTTTTCCGGTATCAGAAAAAAATAATTTTCTTATAAGCCATTTCGATTCCGGCTCTCAATTATCTATTCTTACAGATAAAAATAGTTCTACAAATTCAAAACGTATTGTCGCAATGTATACAATACGGGGAACAGATTTAAACTGGAGTGCAGATCTCACTCTTACAATAGGAAGAGAATATTCTAATATAATTTCGATATTAAATGATTCAGCTCGATCTTATATTTTACTTTATTTTCTTATATGTATTCTTGCTCTTGGATCTATGGCATTACTTCATAATTTGGAAAGGAAAACGTATGTTGCAGAGATGGCGAATCAAAAAAATCTTGAATATTTGGCTCAATATGATAATCTAACTGGACTTCCAAACAGAACACATGCTTTTGATCACCTAAAAGATGCCATTGCACGGACCAATAGGAAAGATCTGTATTTAGCTGTGATGTTCATAGATCTCGACGGTTTTAAGGAAGTAAATGATACATGGGGACACGATTCAGGAGATCATTTATTACGCTGTATAGCGGCGAATATGAAGTCTGTATTACGAGATAGCGACACTCTTGCTCGCCTTGGCGGAGATGAGTTTATTGCAATTATTGAAGATATATCTTCGAAAGAAGTGTGTTCAGAAACTGCTATTCGGTTAATCGAATATGCGTCAAAAAATGTCAATATTAGAGCAAAAAACAATATAGTCTCTGTTTCTGTTACTGCAAGTATTGGTATTATATTAGATACAACAAAAAAGCTCAGTACGCATGAATTAATAAAAGCTGCTGACACTGCTATGTACGAAGCAAAGCAAAACGGTAAAAACCGCTTTGCTTTTTATAAAGAATAAAAGAATTTTATTCTTTATTTTTTTCCTTTTGCGAGAGTTTTTTGAACCTTTTTCTCGTCGTATTGAAGAAGTAATAAAACTCCAACTACACAAAAGGTAAAAGCAAAAATAGTAGTAAGGCGAACTCCAGAAGCTCCTACAATATCTTGGGCTCCCGTTCCGCTATTATGCTGAGCCCCAATCATTACAAGAGAGGGAAGAATTACAGCACCAAGAGATTGTCCCATTTTTGACATAAAAGTTCTAAATCCAAAAAACACACCAGCCTTATGCTGACCTGTTTCTATAGACCAGGCTTCTGCCATATCTGAGATCATTGCATTTGGAAGAATTCCAAAAATAGCGAGAGGAATTGCTGCTAATAGGGCAGCTATTACAGCTTGCACCATTACAGGAATGGGCATGAGTCCAAAAAGAGAACAAAAAGCAAAAAGTAAACCAAAAAGACAAAAGGCAATAATTAACAATTTGCGCCTTCCAACTTTTTTGGCTATTAAATTTACTGGAATATAGAATAGGAAACTGATACCAAACATAACTAAGAACAATGAAGAATAAACTTCTTTTGGAAGACCGAGTAAAACGGTAATATAATACATTAGACCAGTATTTATAAAATATAAACTAATCCAATACGCAAAATCTGATAATGTAAAAACAAAGAAGTTTTTATCTTTAAGAACAGTTCCAATTGAAGTAAAAAAACCTTCATCGCTTGGCACAGAGGCACAATAGCGATTTTCATCTATAAAAATAACAGGCAGAATCATTAAAATAAAAGAAAGAACGCCAAAAACTGCCATTGTAAGTTGGAAAGAATGTTGGGCGGTTTTTCCAGTTGCCTGAAACATTCCCTGAAAGACAGGAGCCTGTGCCCCAATCATTGCACCAACTGCCCAGGTAATAGAAATCATAGTCGACAGTTGCAAACGCTCATCTGGGTCGTGTCCGAGTTCAGACATCCAAGCAAAAAAAGGTGTTACATACATGGTCATAAACCAGTATAAAAAGGTAATACAAACAAAAAGCCAAACGCCATTTGCAAAGGTATTTGCATTTGCACCACTTCCAAAAAGAGGAACAAAGCATAAGACAGAAAAGAGTGCAAAAGGCAAGGCTGCTGTTGCCATAAAAGATCTTCGTCGACCAAAACGAGATTTTGATCGGTCTGAAAGGACAGCAATGAGAGGGTCCGTAACTGCGTCAAAAACACGTCCAAACCACAAGGAAAGACCAATTACGGTAAGTACTCCAATAACATACCCCTGGTTTATCATTTTAGGATACAAGGCCACCCCATTTTCATTAAAGGGTAAATAATATTGGGTTAAGAAGTTAGCAGCTCCATAACTACCTAAAGACCAGCCTAATTGCCCAAGTGCGTAGATAATTTTTTTCCCAAAGGGTAATTTCTCTGGAACGCCAACAGCAGTTACTCGTTTTGATGTACTCATTTTTCGTCTCCTTTATATATAGTTCCGGTTGCGAGGGCAACAGCCCGATACGCTCCAGAATAAACACCACTTTTATGTGCGATTAAAATTGATTCATTCATTAAGGTAAGAGCTTCTGTTCCATTCAAAAGAAGAGAAAGCATCTGTAGTGCTTTTTCAGGTGTTGAACATTCAATAGTACCATCCCCTACTTCTGCTGAACGAATTGCTCCCCAAGCCTCATGTCCACCAACTCTCTTTATATGAAGCTTAGGAATGGGGTAAAAAGCTAATTCACTTGGTTTAGTAATTAAAATATCACAGGCGCGCATAAGAAGATTGCTCGCATATACTGCTGCAAAAATATCGGTGTTATAAAACATATGCATTCCACTTACAGAACCATTTAAGGCTCCTTCGGCAAATAATTCTGTTTCGCTCCATTTGTCTGAATGAAGTTGAGCTTTCCTCAATTCAGGAATATCACCGTAAAGTCCTTCTAAGACAGCTTTATGATCTCCAACATTAACAAAGAGAACAACTTTTCCTTCAATTGCTAAAGGAACTAAAAATCGTAAAATTGAAGCAAAAAAATCTTTTTGAGCACCTGCTCCGCCAACAGTTAAGAGAACACGTAAGGGCCTGCCTGAGTTAACACGATCGAGACGTTTTTTTGTATCTGTAACTAAGTTTGATACAAGTTCATGGTCTATATAATGCCCAGTGTATTTAAGAGAGTCCAAAGGCATCGGGTTCAAAATAGTATCCTTAGCCATGCCATTTAAGGTCTTGTATCCAAACCAAGAAGAAGGAGTTTGCACTGTATGAATTGCACCTTCTGACAAATGCAATGCCATAGGCCAATTGTCTGGTATTACATTAACAACATGGGTCATACCAGCGTGAATTGCTGCCTGTGAAGGCCACACATGCGTTGCTACGTAGGGAATATCACATGGAAGGAGGCGACATGGAGTTGCTAATAATTCGGCCATTTTTTGATCTACTGCATTATAGGCGAGTTGTCTAAAACCTTCAGAATTAAGGGGTTCCCAAAAAAACTTATTAAACAGCGCATATTTTTGAGACCAACGAGATCCAAGAGAATAGAGTTTATTTTGTTTGGCTATAATTTTACCACCGGTAGTTTCCCTAAAAGAGTGAAGGTCAAAAAGATAGGGATTATAGCCCATAGACCTTGCAGCACTAGCAATTGCAATTGCAATTCGATAATGGCCAAAACCCATTCGAATATTCCCAACTACAAAAGCTTTAGAGTCTTTAGATAGATCTAAACTGGTTATAGCTTTTTCTGTTTCGCTACTTGCAGGAACAACAGCAAGATTTCGAATATGTAAGCGAGCTAATTCCGGAATAGCAACATCACAAAGGACAAATGACTTCTGAGAGTCATCTCCAAATTCTTTTAGAAATGCTTTTTTTGTTTTTTCTGCTTTTCGGATTACCGATGCATTCATTTTATTTGAAAAAATTGAACTCGATTTATTGTTCAAGTTACACCCCCTTATCTTCAGGGGTAGTTTCCCACGAGGGTGAGCATTCGTGAAACTAGGTATTTATTACTTAAGGCCGAGTATTATTTACCGAATCTGAGTTATATATGATATTAAGGCCGAACGAGAAGGTGTATCTGTTTTTTTCAAAAGAGCAGAGATACGATTCGAGATTGTTCGCGGAGAACAAGATAATTCACTTGCAATTTCTTTGTCGCTCATTCCACGAATAACAAAAGCAATAACTTCAATATCTTTTTGAGAAAGACTAAGATCTTCTGCTCTAAGACGCCAATCTTCGGGGGATCCTGCAGAACCTGATTCGCTAGAGTCGCTTCTAAGAGCCTGCAGTAATCGTTTTTCAAGTCGTTCACGACCAGCAGTAGCAAGATCTGCTAGGGAAATTATTTTTGCAGACAATTCTTCTATATTAAAAGGCTTAGCAATATAATCGACTGCACCACTTTTTAATCCAATTTTCTTGTCAGCTGGTTCAACTCGAGCAGATAAAAATAAAAAGGGAATAGCAGCAAACTCTGGATATTCAGAAATTTTTTCTCTTAAAACAAAGCCATCCATCACAGGCATCATAACATCGCTTACAATAACTGATGGGCGAAACCCACCTTCTAGAAACTCAAGAGCCTGGGCACCAGAAGATGCAATTTTTATAAAAAAAGAAGTCGATAATGTTTCGAATAAAAAAGAACACATATCTGGGTCGTCATCTACCACCAAAACTTTTATAGCATCTTCTTTATGATGAGTAGACGTATATACAGGTTCAGTTTTAGGAGATGAAAGAAGCTCTTGATAGCGAGCAGTCGGAAGAAACTCATCTTCTTTTGAAATATCTTTTTCTTTTTCGATAACTCTTGGCAAGGTTACGGTAAAGACAGAACCTTTATTTATCTGGCTAGAAACGTGTATGTCCCCAGTAAGTGTTTTAACAATCTCATACGAAAGGGGCAAACCGATACCAAAACCCGAATACGTTGTAGCATTAAAAGCATCAACACCAGAAAAACGATCAAATAAATGAGGAAGCATTTCCTTTGAAATTCCCGACCCTGTATCGCTCACAGAAAAAAATACAGAAGAATCAGTAGACCCATACGATAGGGTTATACTCCCACCAGTGCGAGTATTTTTTAAGGCATTGGATACAAGATTAATAATAACAGTTTCAAGCAAGACAGGATCTGTATAGGCAAAAAAATGGCCATCCGAGCCTTCTTTTCCAATACAAGAAAGTAAAATTCCTCGTCGTTGTGCGTCCGATGCAAAAAGGTCTGCATAATTTTTTACAAAAGCAGCAATAGAAATTGATCGAAACGAAGGCTTAACAGAGCCAGAATCGAAACGAAGATAATCGAGTAATTGGTCCGCTAAATGTTTTAATCGCTCACAATTTCTTTTTACCAATTTAAAAACAGGGGCATCATTTGAAATTGTGGAGCCATAATGTCCGCTCATTATCGCTTCTATTGGTGTAGTAATAAGAGTAACAGGAGTGCGGAGTTCATGAGAACTCGCGGTAAAAAAACGAGTTTTTGCCTCGTCTAAAGATTTAAGACTTTCATTTACACTTGCAAGTTCCGAAGATCGCCGATACTCACGAGCAAACCGCCGCGACAAGGCTAAAGATTGAAAGAAAATAAAAAGAACCTGCGCAACCATAACCAGAGAAGGAGTTGGAATATACAAACGAGACAAAAGAATATCATTTATTGCTGCCAATGCAAAAATTCCAAAGCTAGCAAGGAAAATGACAGAATCTAGAGCTCCAATTTTAACAGACCGAATTAATAATAAAGCCATAACGCAAAACAACACAATCCAGTATAACTGAACTGGTTGTAAGGTAGCTATAAACCAATGAATTGGCAAAACTAGAACACAAACACTTGAAAATATGCCAATAGCTATGAGCACTTTGCGAAATCTTAATAGAAGGGTGTCGGGGAAAAGAAGTGCAAAAAAAGCACTATATAAAGGAGCAAGACAATACAAGCTTAAATATTCAAGCCGCACCACAGAGTTCCAAGAAAGAGATGTGGAGAAAAAAAGGAAACAAAGTTTTTCACCACTTGTTACTTGTCGTAAAAAAAAGCTTGCACAAATTAATGAAAAAAGAAGCATAGCTTTTTCGGATCTTCTATAGAGGAAAAGGACAAGATAATATAAGGAAACAATTAAAAAAATACCTGCATTAAAAGATTCTTTAATAATAGATTTCATACGAAGTGATTCAATCTGCTCGTTTTCACCCAGCAAGATTCTTCCCCAAAGACCTCCACCATTACTATCAACAAAATTTGAAACTTTAAATAGAAGATCTATTTGCCCGCCTGGAAGATCGAGAGGAATATAGAGGGGCTGAACACGAGCAATAGTAGAAGAAAAATCGACAGAAGGCTCTCCACAGCGAGCAACCTCTTCTCCATTTACATATAACGTATAGGAAGTACCAATATCGCCAATGCGCAATTTTAATGTCTGGGGTTGTGGGGGTAGCAAAATTGTAAGCTTGTATTCTGCAGTACCAAAAGAAGTAGTTCTGCCTTTATTTGTAACAAGGCCTCTCCAATTATGTGGAATAGAAACTGGTCTATTTTCACTTTCATTAAAAGAAAAAAGCCAAGGGCCAGAAAGAACTGCTGGCCCAGATTTGGAAAAAGAATAGAAACGCAAATCGAGAATTCCAGAAGTTTCTCTGGCATATGCACAAGGGTAGACGATAAAAAAAAGACACATAAAAATTATGAAACGGTACAGACTACTCTTTCTCACACTCTCTTTATTAACCAAAACAACCTCAATTAGTAGTAATCTTTTCATATTTTGCTTTAATTACTTCTGCAAGGAAAGAATCAACAGCAGTCATATACATTGTAGGATTTACTCCAACGCTACTGGCATGTTTGGCATTTGGCACTAGAATAAGACCTGTAATTCCTTTTTTTGAAGCAAAAAGTTCATGAGCCATTTTGGGCAAAATATAGGTATCATCTTCCCCATGTACAAAAAGGATAGGAACTTCTGGCAAACCATCTTTTTCTTTAATAAGTCGAACAGGAGAAATTTCTTTGTACCAATACCCCACCCTGAATTTATTAATAAGACTTGCAAGATCGATAATTGGAAAGGAAGGTAGTTTAGTTAAATCTTTTAATTTCCAGGCTAATTCATCCCTGAGATCAGAATAGCTACAATCAGAAATAACAAAGTCAGGGGCAGTATACGTTGCTGCTTGTAATAGAACAGTCGCTCCACCCATAGACTCCCCAATCGATCCAAGAAAAAGATCATCACCATATTCATTGCGAATAATAGAAAGAAGAGTCTCAAGATCATCTTTTTCGAACATTCCCATGCTAACTCTCTTTCCCCCAGAAGTACCACAAGCGCGAAGATCATACAAATACACATCGAATCCACGATCTAAAAAGTGGCGGTAGTATTTTAATCCTCCAATAAGGTTATATCCGTGTCCGTGAGTAAAAACGAGAACCTTTTTAAAGCGTTTTCCATCTGAAAGAAATTCTGGAGTTTGAGTTGGAATAAAAAAACCATTAAGAGTATAGCCATGTTGAGATTCAAAGGAAAAATCTTCTTTAGGCACAGTCGCCCAAAAATCTGGATCTGCAAACCCAATGGCAGATTCTTCTGCTAAAGCCTTTTCATGCGGGTACCGAGGTCTATCAGAAACAGATAAAGAAAAATACCAGCTTGCGGCAAAAACAAGCACTAAGATAAGGCAAACCAGGCCTACAACAACAGACATCACTTTCGCTCTCCTTGTCATATAGTATACCCCACAGCCACTCCTTATGCCTAAATGATAATGAAAATTGAGAAAATAAAAAAGCCGAATAGCCTCAATGAGGATATTCGGCTTACGTGGGCAATACTGGAATCGAACCAGTGACCCCTACCATGTCAAGGTAATACTCTAACCAGCTGAGCTAATTGCCCGGGGCTTGCATCATACAAAAAAGAATGCTTCGATACAATACAAAATAACGGCCAGCTCGTCAAGCGGACTAGTCTCGTCAAGCGGACGTAATGAATTGCAAAACATCGATTTATGCCGTATAATGTATAAGCAAGCTAACTTAATCTATCTTTCTAAATAAGGAGTTCTTATGAAACATGAAACAAAATTTTTTATCTGCAAGCACTGCGGTAATCTAACAGGCCTTATTAACGACGCAGGAGTACCAATGGTATGCTGTGGCGAAAACATGACAGAAATTAAAGCAAATACCGTTGATGCCTCTCAAGAAAAACACGTACCGGTAGTTACTATTTCTGGCACCTCAGTTAAGGCAAAAATCGGTTCAGTAGATCATCCAATGGTTGAAGAACACTATATTCAATGGATATATCTCGAAACAGCCCAGGGCGGACAGAGAAAAAATCTCAAACCCGGCGACAAACCTGAAGTAACCTTTGCCATAACTGCAGACGATAAAGTAATATCAGTCTATGAGTACTGTAACCTCCACGGCTTATGGAAAACATCGGTATAACATCTAGGAGCGGCAAAAAATAACGTAGCGTGTATTGACTTTTATTTCACCGTTTGTTAAATTAGCACGGTCAGCTTTTCCGTCAAGGAACAGCTAACTGACTGCGGCGATGGTGGAATTGGTAGACACGCTAGCTTGAGGTGCTAGTTCCGCGAGGAATGGAAGTTCAAGTCTTCTTCGCCGCATATAAGCTTCTGACCCCTCGGGGTTAGGAGCTTTTTTTATGCTTTTTTAGGAATTATGCGAGAATAAAGAGACGGATTAAAACTGAGCCAGAAGGCGCAAAGCAGGGAGAAAGTCGTTCCGCGGAGGCGCCGCGTGTGATGGAATTAAAAGGAGCGAAGAAAGACTCCTCTGGAACAATATATAATCGATTTATTTTATATTTGTACTGTTTTGAGTTGGATTACAACACATATATGAACAAATATAAAATACCGATACACCCCACCATCCCAAACAAACCACTTCTTCCAGGCCGGGCAATACCTCACCCTATCCTCAAAATGTGTAACAAAAGCATCCCCCATTGCTAAGTCAGTAAACTCATCCTTCACCACTTTAGCACCTACCACCTCTGCCTTCTCTTTCTTTATTTCCCAGTCCACAAAAACTCCTTTAGATATTCACTATCTACCAAAAGGATACAGCCACATAAGCGTCATGCGACATGTGTATTTATAGACAAAACAAAGCGACTATTCGAAAAATATAGATGAATGAAGAGTAAAGACTGAGGCAGATCTAGGACGGGGTACCGCCCTATGGTGTTGCTATTGCAACACCCCAGTCTAGGGTGGGAGAAAATCGTTCCGCGGAGCCATCAGGACCGAGTACGGTCCTGCCGGAGAAGGTGATAAAGAAAGGGGCGAAGAGAAGATGCAGCTAACACCAAAGATCAATATAGGACAGGTTTTGTCAGGATAGTCCTCTAGAATTAATGTAATAGAGGAATTTTAGAAATGACCATGCCGGTTATTATCCCTACTAAACATTAAAACTCATGCTAAGATGGGATACAATACATATCATATAAATAAACAAATAAGGACTGCAGGGTGCTGGACGGTTAAAAACTATGTGGTTAGAACCTTTTATTCAGTTTAATCCTTATTGTTCAAGGAAAGGGAAAAAGGATCGATAACACCGTTTTCTCAGCGTTTGTGTGCTATGATTTAGGAATACAGGAAAGAGTAACATAGTAAAACATGGTTATTCGAGGGCCAAAATACGGTATGTAGAGTACGAATTGTTCAAAGTCTTTTTCATGAATCATGTTTGTTGAACTGGAGCGAGACTAGCATGATGCGCGTAACAAAATAAGAAGAAATGTTAGGCTAGTATTATAGGAGACTAAAGGGAATATATACGAAAGTTGTCGTATAGTGTGGAGTTATGTCCAAGGCAGAGCGCCAAGACAGTGAAAAGAGAAATTGAATTGATGATAAATACATTTCTTAACCCCGCCCTAAGAACGCCATTGGTGCTCATCGAATCGCACCAAGTCTGTGGCGCGCTGAAGATAAGAAACAAAAGAATTGGAGAAATATATGTCGCATAAGTTATCATTATCATGGTTAGAAAACTTCCTCGAAGAAGCCTGCGAATCGCTTCGCGGCAATATGGATGCTTCAGAATTTAAAGAGTATGTCATTGCCATGTTATTTCTCAAACGGGTTAATGACCAGTTCGATATTGAACGTCTTACACGTAAAGCACAGCTTGAAAAGCGCGGTGTAAAAGGCAAAGAACTTGAAGCGGGTTTGGAGCGCGAAGACGCTTATAAGTTCTTTGTCCCCAAACGTGCCCGCTGGGAAAAAATAAAACACCAGAAGCAGGAAGTTGGCTCGGAGCTGATGAAAGCCTTTGCCGAATTAGAAGAAAAAAATATTGGCAGTCTTGAAGGTGTTCTTAAACCAATTGACTTCAATAAAACATTTGGTAAAAACAACAAACGTATTACCGATGCCGACATGGTTGAGCTTATTGGTCATTTCGACAAAGTGGTACTCACCGATGATAATCTGGAATTCCCTGACTTGCTTGGTTCCGCCTACGAATACCTGATTAAATACTTTGCCGACAGCGCCGGGAAAAAGGGCGGTGAATTTTATACACCCCGTACCGTTGTAAAACTTCTGGTAAATATTCTCGATCCAGCCCAGGATGCCGAAATCTGCGACCCTGCTGTTGGTTCGGGTGGTATGCTGATTGAATCATTCAATTATGTAGAAAGTAAATACGGCAGCGCCAGAAAACTGACTCTTTACGGACAGGAAAAGAACGGCACCACCTGGGGCTTGTGCAAACTCAACATGCTTTTTCATGACATTCTTGATGCGCAGATTGAAAACGGGGATACGCTAAACGAGCCCAAACATATCGAAGGTGCTGAACTCAAGCGGTTCGATATTGTCATCGCCAATCCCCCATTTTCGCAGAACTATTCCACCGACAGCATGAAGTTTAAAGACCGCTATCAATTCTGGATGCCCACCAAGGGCAAAGCAGATTTCATGTTTGTGCAGCACATGATAAGCACGCTCAAATCTACTGGCCGCATGGCGGTAATCATGCCGCACGGCGTTCTGTTTCGCGGCGGCGAAGAGCGCAAGATGCGCGAATGGATGATTAAACGCGGCTACCTTGAAGCAGTGATTGGTCTGCCTCCTGCTCTTTTTTACGGAACCGGTATTCCAGCCTCCATTCTCATTATCAATCGCACCGGCGCAGACACGCGCAAAGAAGTCTTGTTCATTAATGCCGACCATGAATACAAAGAAGGCAAGGTACAAAACACCCTGCGTTCCGAAGATATCGAAAAGATTGCCTATGTCTATCGAAACAAACGCGCACTCGATAAATACAGTAAACTGGTGAAGGTTTCAGAACTGGAAAAGGAAGAGTTTAACTGCAATATCCGCCGTTATGTCGATAACAGCCCACCAGCCGAACCGCACGATGTTTATGCTCACCTGCATGGTGGCATCCCCGGAGCTGAAGTCGAAGCCCTTGCCGATTACTGGAAGAACTATATCGGTATTCGTGAAAAACTTTTTGTACCAGTCAAGAATACCTATTCTCAATTCGTAAAAGAGATTGAAAGCAAAGAGAGTTTAAAAACATTTCTGGATGCAAGCACCGAACTTAAAAGCAAACACCAGAAATTTTCCAAAAGCCTGACTGCCTGGTGGGAAGAAAACCTGCCCGCCTTGGAAGATTTACCCAAAAAGAAGAATGTCTACGATCTTTACCACACTTTTTCCGCCACTATAGCCGCTCGCATCAGCAAGCTCGGCATCCTCGACGAATTTAAAAGCCGCGGTGCCTTTGCCAGTTACTGGAACGCTCTCTTTACCGACCTGCGCAGCGTATCTGCCAGCGGATGGAATGCCGACCTTATCCCTGACGAAGAGATTTTGCAAAGCCAGTTCCCCGAAGTGCTTAAAGAGATGAAAGACAACGAAGCCCGGCGCGATGAGCTTGAAGCCCTGTTCAAAGAAGTAAACGAACTTGAAGAGGGCGCATGGAGTGAAGACGATTTCGAAGTGTATCCCAAGACCGAACTTGCAGAAGTTAAGGTGCAAATCAAGACCTTGGGCGGAGAACTTAAAGAGATTGAACGCGATATAAAGAACAAAGAGAAGCAGGTCAAGGCGCTGAAGAATGCTGGTGAATCATTTAAAGCTGTAGAAAAAGAGATTGCAGGGCTGCAGCCAAAAGCTAATGAATTGGCAGAGCGCATTGCGGAACAGGAAAAGCGCATTGTCCGCCACGGCGAACTGGACGCGGAACTGAAAGCCTGCAAAAAGATTATCAAAGAGATTAAAGAGCGAAAAGAAAAGTTGGTTGAGGAAGCCCGCAACAAAATTGATAGTGCAGAAGCCAAGAAGCTGATTCTTGCCCGTTGGGAACGGACGCTGTATGCGACTGTTGAAGAGTATTTGGCTCAATACAGCCGTACATTGCGCTCAAGCCTCGAAAACCTTTGGGAGAAATACAACCAACCGTTGCACAGCATTCTGAAAGAGCGGGATGCGGCGAGTAAGGAGCTGAGTGGGTATTTGAAGGAGCTGGGGTATGAGTGAAATCTCTCTATATGCTAACCTTTTGGTTGACATAAAACAGCGTATACAAAAAGCGCAGGCAAAAGCGGTACTTTCAGCCAATGCGGAATTGATCTCAATGTATTGGGATACTGGTAAACTTCTTTTGGAAAGGCAACAACTTAAAGGCTGGGGTTCAGGAGTTATTCCTCGTTTGGCAAAAGATATACACAACGAACTACCTGAACTCAAAGGGTTTTCTGAGCGCAATATTGGGTACATGATCCGTTTTGCACGAGAGTATGACTTTGCAATTTTGCAACAGGCTGTTGCAAAATTACCTGACCAAGCTTTTTTGTTCAGGCTTCCCTGGGGGCACCATATTCTGCTTATCGAAAAAATAAAGGATGTAAGCGTTCGGTTCTGGTATATGGAGCAAGCTATTGCAAATGGATGGAGTCGCGATTCACTTGCATCTATGATTAAAAGCGATTTGTATTCACGCCAGGGCAGTCTTGCACACAATTTTACTAACACCCTCCCTGCACCACAATCGGATCTTGTAAAAAACGCATTAAAAGACCCTTATATTTTCGATTTCCTGACTCTCAGCGAGCCGTTCGAAGAGCGCGAACTTGAGGCAGAACTGGTTAAACATTTGGAAATATTTCTGATAGAAATGGGTGTGGGTTTTTCTTTTTTAGGACGTCAATACAAGCTTACGGTAACTGACAGAGATTTTTATCTTGATTTACTTTTTTATCATATCAAGCTCCGTTGTTTTATCGTGGTCGAGCTTAAAAAAGGCGATTTCAAACCCGAGTATGCGGGAAAAATGAATTTCTACTGCTCCGCAGTGGATGACTGTTTGAAACATTCAACAGATCAGCCAACCATCGGCTTGATCTTGTGTGAAACAAAAAATAAGGTTTTTGCCGAATACGCCCTACGCGATATCAACAAGCCAATCGGTGTATCAGAATATGAATTGACGCAATCTCTGCCTCAGAATTTGAAAGGCAGTCTGCCTACCATCGAGGAAATTGAAGCGGAGTTGAATAATGAAATTAAGAATTAAAGAAAAGCAATCCGAACAAGAATTTAATATGGATAAAAAATTGAATTATTTACCCATAGGGAGGCAGATATGGGTAAAAAGCAGGGATTTGTACTCATACAACCAGCCCTTGCACAGCATTCTGAAAGAACGCGATGCGACGAGTGTAGAGCTGGCGGGTTATCTAAAGGAGTTGGGGTATGAGTGAGAAGTCACGGATTGGAGATCATGCTAAAGTTAGACGAGGTGCTTCTCCGCGTCCCATAGGTGACCCAAAATATTTCGGTGGAACCGTTGGATGGGTAAGAATTTCTGATGCTACATCTGCAAGAAAATACCTGCGCAAGACAGAACAGTATGTTTCGCCTCTAGGTGAATCATTGAGTGTTCGCGTTGACCGTGGTGATTTGATAATGTCAATATGTGCGACAATCGGGCGCCCAGTAATTGTCGATATGCCCGCTTGCATTCATGACGGATTTGTCCAGTTTTATGAAGTAAACAATGATGACAAAGAATACATGTATTACTTGCTTCAATTCCATGAAAAGGATTTAGAACGTAAAGGACAACCTGGAACACAAGTAAATCTCAATACGACAATTGTTGAGGATTTTGAAGCCTTTTTCCCCACCTCCCTCGCCGAACAGCGCAAAATCGCCCGTATTCTCTCCACCGTTGATGCGGTGATCGAAAAAACCGAGGCGGCCATTGCCAAGTACAAGGCGATCAAAACCGGCATGATGCACGACCTCTTTACACGCGGCATTGACCTGAAAACAGGTAAGCTGCGGCCACGGTATGAAGATGCGCCGGAGTTGTATAAGAAGAGCGAGCTGGGGTGTGGTTCGACTGGGCTCACCAACCAGGTGCCGAGGGAGTGGGAGGTGGTGAGTGTTGGGGAAATGATCCATATAAAACATGGCTATTCATTCAAAGGGCAATTTTTTAGTGACGAACCAACTGATTTTATTTTATTAACACCTGGAAATTTTAATGTTAATGGTGAGCTATATTTTGTAGAAAGAAATACGAAATACTATACAGGTGAAATCCCCTCCGAGTTTATATTTAAAAATGGTGACTTGCTTGTTGTAATGACTGATTTGACACAAGACATGAATATTTTAGGCAATGTTGTAAAATTGAAAAGCACATCAAAAGTTCTTCATAATCAGCGAATTGGTAGAATAGAAATAACTGATCAACGTGTTTGTTCGGATTATATGTTGGTTGTTTTAAACACACCATTTTCAAAAGTGAATGTTAAAAAAACTGCTACAGGAACTACTGTAAGACATACATCACCGAATAATATCTACAAAGGTGTAATTCCTCTCCCCAAAAAGTCGGAACAAATTGATATTACTAAGAAAGTTCAGGCAATCGACAGAATAATTTTTATTGAAAGACTAGTCCTTTCAAAACACCAACAACTCAAATCCGCCCTCATGGCCGACCTTCTCACCGGCAAGGTTCTTGTAAAATACAATGAAAATGAAACAGTGGAGGTGGTGTAATGAGTCTCCCTGATTGCATTTGTCCGGTGTGCGGGTTAAAAATGGAGAATGGGTCAACAGAGAATAGCAGCTTGCCTTCATCCTCTTATCAAACTTGTTTAAGAAAATGTACGTCCTGTCGCATTGGGTACTCTAACTCCCAGACAGATATGACAGTCATCTATGCAGACTACATCATGAATGTTCCGGAACAGGTCCGAGCGCTTTTACCCGAAATAATTGACAAATCAATAAATGTAAACAATCGGACAGCAAAAAAAATAAAATTAGGCTTTAATACTTCTGAAGATGCTCTGACGTGGACTGTATTTCGCCATCTACAAATATCAAACGGAATATCTGCACTGATAGAAAGTATTACTTCTAATAAATCTACAGGACAATGTGTTGTTTATTACTGGGGTACACCCGTTACTGATGAAGATATGATTATAACCAGCAAGCGAAAACTACTAGAATCAGTGCTGCTTGAGATTGGAGAAAACGATCAGAAAATGAGTGAACCAGATATCATTATCGAAGATGACGAGACACTCATTTTTCTTGAAATAAAATTCGGCAGTTTAAATGATTCGCAGGATACCTCAGAAAAATGGAAGAAATACGATAACAGAAGATACTTTAAAGAAAACATTATGAATGTTCCAAACCTTAGGGAATATCAACTTGTAAGAAACTGGTGTATCGGCAATATGCTCGCAGAGAAAACCGGAAAAAAGTTTAAGTTGATAAATCTTGTTTTTTCAGATAAAGATACAAACGACCTTGCTGAGTTTAAAGACAATCTGAACCAAACAGAAAAATCTGCTTTTAAGCGCATGAATTGGCGGATTCTACTTCAAGATATTGCCCAAACAGAGGAATCTCAATGGCTTGTGTCATGGTTAAGTACGCGAAAACCTAAGTTAATCATGTCCGATCTTCTCACCGGCAAAATCCATATAAAATACAATGAAAACGAAAAAGTGGAGGCGAGGTAATGGCAAAAATTGAAAATCACAAATACAGTATCGAAGAGGCTTTCCGTGAGTGTTTTTACATTGTGCCCGATTACCAACGGGAATATGTCTGGACAGACAAGGAAGTGCACCAGCTACTTGAGGATATAAACGATGAAATAGACGCTTCGTCAACCAAGGAGTATTTCATCGGTACCATTCTCGTTTCCCCATCTACTCAGAAAAATCATTACGAAGTAATTGACGGACAACAGCGATTGACCACTTTCTTTTTGCTTCTCTGCGCGTTGAAACATCTTTTCAAGACAGAACCGCAGGAGATTACCATCAGCGGTCTTATTTCCACGAGCTACACCGACTCGACCGGCGATACAAAAACCAGCCTGAAACTCGAACCACGCTATGAAAACGCTGGCGAAGTTATGAATAAACTTGTTGAGCTAAATGATGAACCAGATAAGACAAGAAATGCAATTCAAGCCGCAGGAATTTCATCCTATGGTTCTTTGGAAAACCTCATAAATGCTTATGGCACGGTATACCGATATTTACTTGATAATTATGAAGACAAAAAGGAACTGAAGAAATATTGGGGTTACCTCGCCAACAATGTCGTATTCATTCAGATTTCCACTGATATCAGCAGTGCGCTAAAAATATTCGAAACCATTAATGAGCGCGGTGTTGGCCTTAACCCGATGGATCTTCTTAAAAACCTACTTTTCACCCATGTTAAGACTGATGAGTTTACAAAACTGAAGGATGAATGGAAGAAGATTACAAAACCGCTTGAAAAACAAAAAGAAAAACCGCTCCGGTTTCTTCGCTATTTCCTAATGGCGGCTTACAAAATAGAAAACAATAGAAGCGATTCAACTGTACGCGAAGATGAAATATATGACTGGTTCATCAATAAAAAGAATGCTGCTCTGTGTGATTACGGAAGCAGACCTTTTGAGTTCGTTCGCAAGATTATCAAGAATGTAGACAGCTTTGTTGCCTTCTCGGCGGGAAAAGGAAACGATGGCCTCGATAACCTCTACATGGATAATTTGCGGCGGCTATGTGGTGGGGCATTCAGTCTTCATTATGTACTTCTCCTTTCTGCAAGCACACTTCCCAAGCCACTGTTTGACCATTTTGTAAAACAGTTGGAAAGCTTCTTGTTCTACTACATCTTTACAAAAACGCCGACAAAGGAACTGGAGCGTAATTTTTCTGTGTGGGCGGATGAACTTCGCAGCATTTCTGAAATGGCGGACACACTGGAGCAGAAAAGGAAGCTGAATGATTTTTTGAAAGAACGTTTTGCCAAAAACATGCAAGCAAAGAACGCTGAACTTTCAGATGACCTGAAACGCTATACTCTCAATTCAATGCAGCAGTATCGTACCCGCTATTTTCTTGCCAAGCTAACTCAGTATGTTGATATAGCATACAAAGGTCTTAAGACTCCCGGTTCACTATTTGATTATACCACCTTAGAAATTGAACACATCCTCCCCAATACACCAGAACCAGCATTGCGGGAATACTTTAACCAGAAAAATCCCGGCAAAGAATATGATGTGTATAAGACGCGGCTGGGCAATCTCGCCTTGCTGGAAAAACCAATTAATATTGTCGCCAGCAATAACTACTTCCAATCCAAATGTTCCGAATACAAGAAATGTAAGTATTACTTGACAAGTAGCATTGCGGAAATTACAACGGTCGGCAATAACTCTTCAATTAACCGTATGAATGCCAAGCTTGAATCATTTACCGATTGGAGCGCACAGACGATTGAAAAACGGCAAGGGCTGCTCATCAACTTGGCATCAGAAATTTGGAAAATTGAAGAAATTGAGGTCCAATAATGTCTGAATACACCAATGTCGAACGCCCCTTCCTTGATAAGCTTGACCAACTTGGCTGGGAGATCATCAACCATAATGAAATACAAAGCTTTTCAATTGAGGGCAACGCCTATAGTGGAAGTCTTGCCGCTGATAAAAAAGGTACATACAGTTGTGGTATCCCCCAAGACCCTAAAATCAGCCTCCGTGAAAATTTCAAGGAAATTATTCTCACCAAGGAATTCCGCGACTCCCTCAAGCGCATCAATCTCACCGATGACGGCAGATCATGGCTTACTGAAAAGCAAATAGATGATGTCGTACGGGAAGTAATCACTCACCCGGGAGTAGGCCTTCTGGAAGCTAATAAAACTATCTACGAATTACTGACTAAAAACACCACAGCCAGCGTCAACGAACTTACCGGTGAACAAAGCCCGTTGGTCAGGCTAATCGATTTTCGCAACCCGGAACGCAACAGTTTTATAGCCATCAACCAGTTCCGCATCGATACTCCGGGCGCAAGCCGCAGCGCAATTATTCCCGATATCGTTCTTTTTGTGAACGGACTGCCCTTTGTGGTTATTGAATGTAAAGATAAAGACGTAGCCGAACCATTAAGCGAAGCTTTTAACCAGATAACCCGTTATGCCAACACCCGTGATGATGATTATGGCGTTAAAGAAGGCGAAGAAAAGCTATTCCACGCCAATCTGTTCAGCATTATAACTCATGGAACCGAAGCGCGTTTTGGTACTATTACCGGTGAGTTTGACCATTACCTGAACTGGAAAGACATTTTCCCGGAAGTGTACCGGACTGTTCAGGTTAAGCCCAACGAAGAACGGCAGGAAGTTTTGATTCTTGGCATGCTCAACAAGGCTATTCTTCTTGATATTCTCAAGAACTTTACGGTATTCATGGAAATAAAAAAGGGCGAACTGGTAAAGATAGTCAGCCGATACCCGCAATACCGTGCAGTAGGTAAAATCGTCGAACGCCTGCGGACCGGTAAAACTCCATTCGAAAAAAGTGGCGTTGTCTGGCACACCCAGGGCTCAGGAAAATCACTCACCATGGTATTTCTGGTGAAAAAACTGCGCGATAGCGATGACCTCAAAGATTACAAAATCATCATGGTAAATGATAGAACGGATCTGGAAGATCAGCTGTCAGAAACCGCAAGTAATACCGGTGAAAGTGTAACCATAATCGACCACCGCCGCGACCTTGACAAGCTAAAAACTACAACATCGAACCTGAATATGGTTATGCTGCATAAGTTTCTGGCGCAAAATGGCGTTTCTGCCCAGTCGCTTATTGCCAGCGGCGTTGTGCCGAAGTTTGAAGAGTTCAAGACCATCAATGCAAGTGAACGCATTTTATTGTTAATTGACGAGGCGCACCGAACGCAGGGCGGTGACATGGGCGACAATCTCTTTATAGGTTTCCCGAATGCGGTAAAAGTTGCCTTCACCGGTACGCCGCTTTTGACCGAACGACATAAACAAACAACTTATGAGCGTTTTGGAACCCCAATTGATACGTATAAAATGAACGAGTCGGTTGCTGACCGTGCTACTGTTGATATTCTCTATATTGGCCGCACCAGCAAAGATCAAATTCTGAACAAAGACCTTTTCAAACAGGAATTTGAGGATATGTTCCGCGACCGTTCTGAAGAGGAACGGCAGGAAATTCAAAAACGCTACGGCACCATGACTGCGTATCTTGAATCAAAAGACCGCATCAAAAAGATTTCTGAAGATATAATTAAGCACTACACCGAGGAAGTTCTCCCGAATGGTTTAAAAGCACAGGTCGTTGGCACTTCTATTGTGGCTGCTTGCCGGTACAAATACGAGCTTGAAGAAGCAATCAAGGCACGAATTGAAATTGAACGGGCAAAACCTGAAACCGACAGAGACGAGGAATTGCTCAAACAATTGCAGTTCTTAAAAGTTTGCGCAGTGGTAACAATGGTCGACAATAATGAACTCGGGTACATAACGCAAGCCCGTAAACATGCTGCGGCAATGGACGCGATAGAGAGTTTCAAGAAGGATTTTAACTACGATAAACCAGAGAGCGGTGTTGCCATTCTGTGTGTGTGCGACCGATTGCTGACCGGTTTTGATGCTCCCGTCGAGCAGGTCATGTATCTGGATAAAAACCTGCGCGAACACGACTTGATGCAGGCAATTGCGCGCGTCAATAGAACCAAGGTTATGAAAAGCGGGTATGTAAAAGAACATGGCATTGTTGTTGACTATTTCGGTGTGGCTTCGCACTTGAAAGAAGCGCTTGCAATTTATACCAAGACCGACGAAAAAGAGCTTGAAGATTTGAGTGCCTATTTCAGAGGACTTGATAAAGAAATTCCCGTACTGGAATCTCGCTACCGCCGAGTGGTTCAACTGTTTCAGGAATATGGCGTAAAGCAGATTGAACAATTTGTAAATCAAAAAATGGTCGACGATAAAGAGGAATGGGAGCTTGTTGAAAACTGCGTTGCGCTGGGTGCAGATATCAAGTTTCGTGCGCAGTTTGATACCTATATTAAGGCATTTTTTGATAGTCTTGACCTGCTTTTTAATGCTTCAATGGCCAGAGATTATTATGTGCCAGCCAAGCGCCTCGGCTACCTCTTAATGCGTATGCGCGACCGCTATAAAGATGAAACCCTTGATTTAAAATGGGCCGGTGCAAAGGTTCGAAAACTGATTGACAAGTATCTAGAATCTCAAGGTATAAATCCTAAAATACCACCTGTAAAGTTGCTTTCTGATGATTTCCCAAAGACCCTAGATGCGCATAATAAATCGGGTAAGGCTAAGGCATCGGAAATGGAACACGCTATCCGCTGGCACATTAAAGTGAACATGGATAAGGATCCTGCGCTCTATACCATGTTCAACGAACGCCTGCAGCGCATTTTGGATGCACATAAAAAACACTGGGATGTTATCGTAACCGAGCTTACCAATTTACGTGATGATATTGGCAAAGGGCGGAAAGAAGAAACCAATATTGTACCGCCTAATGTGGTGCCGTTCTTTGAATTATTGGTCATGGATGCCGTAATTGACAAATCAAATTCTGAAATAATGGCATCAACCGGCAGGATTTCGGAGCTTGTCTATGCCCGTATCAAAGAGTTTATTCTGATTCCAAATTGCTGGCAGAAGCCCAATGAACGCAGACAGCTTGAGAGTGCAATCAGAGATGAACTGGATTACTGTGGCATAGATTCCATAAAAGCAAAAGCCGCAAAACTCACCGCAGAATTGATCAGTCTTGCAGAAAAGCGTGAAACAGAGGTGCGCAATTCATGACTTCTGAAAGTATGATAACCATCAAACGAAGTCAAAGAAAAACTGCCAGCATTTATATAGAGCGCGACGGTTCTCTGTCTGTTCTTGTTCCTGAGAAAATAACGGATCAGGAAATCAAGGATATTCTTAAAGCAAATGAATATAAAATTCACAAATACCAAGCCAAGCGCCAATTATTGAATGACAAGGCAATACGAAGGGAATTTGTTAATGGTCAATCATTTTTGTACTTGGGGCGTAACTATTATCTTCAATTCAGCAATACAACCAGTGAAATTGAGTTTAAGGGACGTTATCTTAATGTGCCTGAAGTGTCTAGTGAAAAATTAAGTGAATTGTTTAAGGAATTTTATCGAAATCGTGGATACAAATTTATTACACCCCGGGTTAATAGATACGCTGAAATGATGGGCTTATCTATTAATGAGATTAAGGTGATGGAGCTGAAAACAAGATGGGCATCATGTTCTGAAAAAAAGCCTAGGGTTAATTTTCATTGGAAGGTGATTATGGCACCAGCCAGTGTCATTGACTATCTGATCGTCCATGAGCTTTGTCATTTTAAATACAAACGACACAATGCTGAATTCTGGAATGAGGTTGATAAATACTACCCCAATTACCAAAAACAAGTATCCTGGTTAAAAGAGTATGGAGCAACACTTGAAGTATGAAGACCGCCTCCGCACATCGTGTGCTCCGGCTGAAAAAGGACGGGGTTAAGAAATGAAGACTAAAACTGAAGAGGCGCTCTGCCCATCGCACAACCTGTGCTGCGGCGTATACGAGTTAAAAACCTGCGTATTTAGTAACATGCTCTTCATGTCATGTTAACAATTCTCGCTTTTTTTAACACGTTATTTTTACAAGTCCTGATCCGTAAAAAATCTTAAAAGTGGCTCATTTATATAATAGTTATACTTACAAACCTTTTCTTTTTTTAACAAATTATTTGTGGCAAGCTTATTGAAATATTTAGAGACAGTTTCCAAGGTAATAATAGCATCTTTTTTAAGGTAAATTACCTTTTACCATACTATATGCAGTATGGCACAGCATTCTTTCGCCCCTCCTTA
>DATFIA010000133.1:0-8578 GCA_035270545.1 Treponemataceae bacterium | reverse complement strand
GGAAAAGGATTTTCATGCAATCAAGAGTATCAGCTACTACAGCACGGTCGGGCAATCCCCGTCCGGCCGGCCAGACGGTTTCCAAACCAGGCCGGACTTCGTCCTATACAGGACGCCCAAACCACAGCGCAGAACGCTCTCCATCCAGTGGAGGATCTTCTGCGTCAAGACCGTCAGTAAAACAATCTTTCGAGTCTTCTAAACCATCGCGCTCACCGGATTCGAGAACCCGTGGAGCTCGTACACAATCTAATCCTCGTAACAGTCCAAGACAGGGGCGAGGCGCTCCTTCGGGTGGAAAGGGAAATCGAGTTAAGCAATTTATCGATCCCGAACGTTTCATTTGCGAGGCTCGTCAGATTGAACGTGACGTCTATGTTCCTGAAAATCGGTTTCAGGACTTTAAGGTTCAACCAAGAATTATTGGTAATTTATTGGATAAAGGGTATGAAACACCAACTCCAATTCAAGATCAAACAATTAAACATGTGCTCGATGGTAGAGATGTTGTAGGCATTGCAAATACTGGAACTGGTAAAACAGCTGCTTTTGCAGTCCCTCTTATACACGATCTCATAACCCACATGGAAAACAGAGTAATAGTTTTAGCTCCTACTCGTGAACTTGCACAACAAATTGTTGAAGAATTTATGTCTTTTTCAAAAGGTTGTAGCCTCCGCACTGCTTTACTAATTGGTGGTGCTTCTATGCACTTGCAAAAGCGAGATCTTCGGTATAATCCTCGAATCGTTGTTGGAACTCCAGGGCGAATTAAAGATCATCTTTCTCAAGGAACACTCGATCTCTCCTTTTTTAATCGAGTAGTACTGGACGAAGTGGATAGAATGCTCGATATGGGATTTATTAAAGATATTTCTGCTATTCTTTCTAGAGTTAAGCCTGTAAGACAGTCCTTGTTTTTCAGTGCAACTATGGAAGGCGAAACAGCTAGCTTGATTAAGAAATTTTCTAAGGACCCAGTTACTGTTTCGACTCGTGTTGGAGAAACTGCAGAAAATGTTACTCAAGACGTAGTCTGGTATCGCGATAACGGTAACAAGATAGAAAAACTACATGATGTTCTCATTTCAAGTGGTTGCCAAAAAACAATTATTTTTGACGACACAAAGCGTCTTGTCGAAAAACTCGCTAAAGACCTTCTCGAAAGAGGATTTAAAGTAGATCGTATTCATGGTGATAAAAGCCAAGCTCAGCGAACACGAGCAATTAAACGCCTTAAAACTGACGAGATAAATATACTTGTAGCAACAGACGTTGCAGCTCGTGGTCTTGATGTTTCTGACATTACACATGTTATTAATTATTCTCAGCCTAATACCTACGATGACTATGTACATAGAATTGGTAGAACTGGTCGAGCCGGAAAAACCGGAAAAGCCCTGACTTTCTTACAAAAATAAGAGAAAAGGCAAAAAGCCGCTCATGGAACAATCCTGAGCGGCTTTTTTATTGATACATACGTTAATTCGAGCTATCTTCTATATCATGAATAAAAAAAGTGTTTGTTTTTTTTGGTTAGTTTTTGTCATATTTTCACTTTTTGCAACTGGCACCCAAAAAAATGTTATTAGAACTAGCTATTTTGATATTATATATTTACCTGAATCTGCAGATTCGGCAGCTCTCTTAGCTTTTCATGCAGATGGTTTTGCAGATGAAATATGTAGCTTTCTAAATACTCACATGAAAGAGCGTATTCCAATTTATCTTGACCCCCGCGTAGAAGAATTGAATGCCTATTATACTGGCTTCCCATACAGCAGAATATATCTTTATGACACGGTTCCTCTAGAAGGTTCTCTCGCTGTTTTTTCAGACTCACTGCTAAGCGTTTTTTACCATGAACTCACTCATGCAATATCTCTGACTATTCGTACTCCTTTTTGGCAGTTTATATCTGAGGTTTTTAGCGACACTGTTTCTATAAACCATTTTTACACCATGCCCTTATCTTTTATTGAAGGTGTTACTGTTTCTTTTGAAAGTCTCAAGGACCAAGGACCCTATGGAGAAGGGCGATTAAATGATCCTCGTATAAAAGAAATCCTTGTTCAAGCAAAAATTGAAGGGAAGTTCCCGAGTTGGAAAGAAGCCGCAGGTGCTAGAGATGTGTATCCTGGAGCAAATAATTCATATATTTTTGGCGGGTTTTTTTCTCAATGGCTTCAAAAGAAATATGGAATGGAAACCTATGCTCGTCTTTGGGAGAGAGGAAGTGGTCTTCATATTTTAAAAAATGGGATTCAAGGACAATTTAAAGCTATGTATAAAACTTCAATAGAAAAAGAGTGGGAACTTTTTTATACATCGATACCCATTCCACCTTCTATTGCCCCAAAGCTTGATCCTATACAAGGAACTAGCGAAGGACTTTTTACCGCATTAGCTGCAGGGAAATCTGGCCTTGCATGGTTTAATTCAAATGAAGACTCTGTGTTTTTTCGCGATCTTGAAGGGCGTATACACCGATTATTTCGAGCGACACGCGGTATTCATAGGCTTTCATTTTCGCCAGACGGAACAGAACTTCTAGTCTCAGGTTACTCTGTATCTGGAAAAAATGAATATTATGAAGTTCGCTTGTTTAATATAGAAAATAAGACCTTTACTGGTGAATCTTGGAAGGGTTATAAAGATGCCTCTTTTGCTGGCTCTTCGGGACAAATTCTTGCGGTTGAATCTAAAAGTCAAAATTCCCAATTAGTGTTGATTTCTAGAAATAACACAATAGAACCTCTCGTTATATTTAATGCAGGTCCAGGTCTTTCTTTTTCTCTTTTATTTAATCCCGTTGCAATAGATACCCACACAATAGCTTTTATTGGATCGAATGGCCTTGCCCGAAATCTTGTATGGGTTGATATTTCTCTACCCTTAGATAATCCCAATCGCATGGGAATATGGGAAACTAACGATCAATTGCCAGGCTTACGTTATCTATCTGTAAGTGAAAAACTGGGGAAAACATCCTTGTTGGTTTCGTATTCAGGTCCTCAAGGTCTTTCTCGATGGGCTTCTATTGATCCTATCTCTGGTTCTATTGCGTTTCAATCAGTAGATTATTCTGGAATTCTTTCATACCCTGTATATCAGGAAGAATTCAATTCTATATTTTATATCGCTAACTATTCAGATCATAAAAACATTGTTTCGGTTCCAGTCGAGGAATCCTATTTTTCTTCACAAGCTCTTACACTCTCTCCAATTCCTCTTGAATCTCAATCTCAACCAATACCGCATGTATCCTATCCAGTTCTTCCATATCAAGGGTGGAAATGGTTTAGAGATGGTGTTTTTTTACCATCAGTAAAAATTGAATTAAATGAAACAAAAAATGAAACCTCTATTTGGGGCTTTTCCTATACAACGCAAGATCCAACCGAATTTATAACTCTTTCTTTAGAACCATTTATTCGACTTGACCCTCTTTTTATTGACTGGACTATAACAACTGAGTTCGATGCTAATTTTTGTCAACTGTCCTTAACAGGCTCTGATAAAATAATGCCAGCTCTTTTTGTGTATAATCCGTATCGAAGGCTTAATGTCGGAAGTTATGTAACAAAAAAAATATCTAGTTGGAATATGGCTCACTCTTTTTCAGGTACTGCAGGTTTTTCATTTAATGGATACAGTAATGATATATTCACTGATTCAAGTCCATATGCAGTTTCTTTTACGTCCTTTTCTGGCTTATTTTCTACTGAATTACAACTTTCGACTATTACAAAAACCTCTTTATCAGCTTTTCCCCTTTTTCGAGTAACTGGAAAAGGTCTTTCTGCATCATTTCTTGCAGATTTTGTGCAAATAATTCCAGATTTTAGTAACTCGAGTGTTCTTCAAACAGCTGTCCTTTATCGCCTCCCTTTTTTACCTCTTTCTTTGGGTATTTCTGGGGCTTGGGGACATGATATTTCTTTTGCCCCAGATTTTGCTGTTGTGTCAGTATCAACTGCACGAGAATTTGATACAGGTATTAAAAGACTCGTTCCCATTTTTACCGAATACTCTAATACGAAATTCTCAGGCTATAATTCTTCAATGGTTGGTGGATGTACCGCAGAGTTAGATTTCCTTACTCTTGAGATTCAAAAAGGAATTCCTCTTTTACCGGCCTACGCAAATCGTCTCATTGTAACTGGAGGTTATCGGGCTGCTGTTTTCGGGTATCCAGAAAAAGCTCCCCTATGGTTAGATTCTGCCTATGCCAGCGTTTCATTTCAAGGTGCTTTACTTGCTGGAATACTATCTACTTTGGTACTTGAAGGGGAAGCGGGTTACGCATTTCCATTACGCGGCGGAGATATAGAACCTTTTTTATCTCTTAGAATTGGAGTAGGATTGTAAAAAGACTTGTGTCATGACGGTCTCTATGGTTATAATAATTACATAATTAATCTATTGTGTTGTCGGTGTTTTTTAGGAGGATATGTGGCTGGTCGCGGAACTCTTGGACGTGTGTTTGTCCTTCTTGTTTTAATTCTCGTTCTTGCTGCAGGCGGCGTCCTCTGGTTTGATTATCTTGGAGTGTTTCAATCTCGCCAGGTTTTTGCCCCTTTATATTCAATGCTCGGCATGAATCCCCGCCAAGGGATTTCAACTTTACCTACAATGGATGGCAATTTAGATGCAGATCGAATTGCAAAACGTTTAGAATCAATTGACCTTAGATCACAAGAACTCGATCTTTTAGAAGAAAATCTTGGACGAAAAGAAGGCGAGATCTTACAAATGTCGCAAGAACTTGAAGATCGTCTTGCCTCAGTTGAAGAGAGAGAGCGTACCTTTACAGAATTACTCAGACAAACAGATGAACGTGATTCAAATATAGATCAAATAGCCCGCTATATAAATGGAATGCCCCCTAAAAATGCAGTTCAAAATTTACTCGCAATGGACGATCAAGATATAATCGATATTTTACGTAAAGTAGAATCTATTGCTGTAGCAGACGGTAAAGCCTCTTCCGTAGCGTACTGGTTCTCCCTCATGCCAGCCGATCGTGCAGCTGAAATACAGCGTAAAATGGCAAATAAACCAGTTACTTTACCATAACCTTTTTTTAATCTGAAAAAAATGTTCAACCTCAACTCATTCTATGGCGACAATTGAACTATAGATGTGTCTTCAATGTTATTGAGACACCTGTAAATTGTTTCTTTTTTTTGTAATAGGTTGCACAATGCTTATGCAAAAAAATGTCTCCAGTAATTCAGTTGTGCGAAGGAACGTACGTGATACAAACGCTTGACGTTCAAGTACAGGAATCTCGTCCTCAAGAAAGGCTGCACAAAAAAGGTGGCCTCAATGGTGGTGAGTTGTTGTCTTTGAATGAAAAACCAGGCGCTAAAACTGCACGAAACGGATCTTCATTCCTCGCAATGATCGAAAAGATGATTGCCGGCTCCATGGAAGGGAACCAGAGTGCTGATATGGCAGCTCTGGTAAAAAAAGCTGCAAGAGGAGCAGGGGACAAAACGCCAGTCCCAGGTGAGACCAACACCCATAACAAAGACGGTACAAGACTCTTTTCGTTTGATTTAAAAGATGAAAAACAAAATTCTGTGCGTAAAAAAACGATGCAAGTAGATGTACTTAATCGAAAAGCTGGAAACATTAATCATCTAATGCAAGAAAAAATGAATGGATCGTCTGGTCTTAACGAAATTGAAACAGATGGATCTATCAAAAAAGAATTACTTGTAAAAGGAAAAAAGCAGACTGGTTTAGCAGAAGATAAATTCTCTGCGCTTTCCGTAGTTTCATCAGGAGTAAATCTTGGTCCGGCTTCAGTTAATCTTTTTCCAGTTTCTGCCATAAATAAGGGAAGAAATTCTCAGATTAATGAAGAATCTGAAAAAGCAGAAGGCCTTACTGAAGTTAAAAATGGAAAAAAAGAGAAAAAAATATCTATCGGTGTAAGAGATGAACGAACAGAATCCCTTCTTAAAACACCATCCCTGTTTGAAAAAAAAGTTCAAATAAACGATGACAACAGTGCAGATATAAGTATTGGCTTTCCTGCTTCTGGAAGTGGTACTGAAAGTTCCGGGACTGCAGCTCAGATTGCAGAAAATAAAGAGGCTCAGGGAAAGAATTTTGCTTCTATGCTTTCACAGGAACTTCAATCCAGTGCTTCCGATTTTGTAAAAACAGGCCAGATTGTACTGAGAGATAATAATTCTGGAATAATCAGACTCAATTTACACCCTGAAAGTCTTGGTAATGTTCAAATTAAACTTGAACTACACGATAAAAAAATCTCTGGAAAAATTATAGTTAATTCCCGGGAAGCTTTTGAAGCTTTTAACGAGAGTATGGACGGTTTGAATGACGCTTTTATAGAAGGCGGATTCGAAAGTGGCGGTTTTGATCTTTCTTGGTCTGGAAATGATAGTGAGGAACAAAAGCAAAGTGATGCTGCAACAAGGGCAATTACACCTTTTTACGCTTCTTCAATTCCAGATGTAATGTCAGCTACAGAAACTGCCGATATTCTTAATAGTGGCTACAGATCTCAAAATAGATCTGCAATTAATTTTTTTGCGTAGACGAAATTTCTTCGTAAAAGGGGAATTATGGACATCGGAACAATGCTAAGTAGTAGTTCAGTAAACACAGCAATGAATTCAAGGGATAAAGCTCTAACAGAACTACAAGTAGATGCATTTAACAAAACGATAGCGGTCAACGGACGGGCCCCAAAATCAGAATTAGGCAAGGATGATTTTCTTCAACTTCTTATCGCGCAGCTATCCCATCAGGATCCAACTGCACCGATGGAAGATACTCAATTTATTGCGCAAATGGCACAATTCTCGAGTCTTGAACAAATGACCAATATGAGTACGGGTTTTTCTCGCCTTACTTCATTGCTCTCAGGTTCAGAAGCTACGGGATCTGTTGGCAAAAACGTAGATATTGAATTGGGTGAAACTGTAGTTTCTGGGCAAATTACCGCAGCTACTCGCGGAGATTTCCCACAAGTCCAGGTAAATGGATCCTGGTATGACTGGTCGTCGGTAAAGACTGTATACGCAGAAAATGGGGGTATAACACAATGATGAGATCACTTTATTCCGGTGTTTCCGGAATGCAAAACCACCAAACACGCATGGACGTGATTGGTAATAATATAGCCAATGTTAACACAACTGGGTTCAAACGAGGTAGAGTCAATTTTCAGGATTTGCTTTCACAGCAAATGTCTGGAGCCGCAAAACCAACAGACGAGCTCGGTGGTGTGAATCCAAAAGAAGTTGGACTTGGAATGAATATTGCAAGTATTGATACTATTCATACACAAGGTTCTTTACAGACTACCGGTGTTCAAACCGACCTCGCAATACAGGGTAATGGTTTCTTTATTATGAAATCGGGCGAGAAAAGCTTTTTTACTCGTGCAGGCACTTTTGGTGTAGATAATCAAGGAACTCTTGTAAACCCTGGAAACGGAATGCGTGTACAAGGTTGGCAGGCTCGTGAAGTAGATGGCCAGCTTATATTAAATACTTCTGCACAAACAGAGGATTTGTCTATTCCTATAGGACAAAAGATTTCAGCTCGAGCTACAACAAATATAAACTATGCATGTAATCTTGACAAAAGATTACCAGAGATTCCAGAAGGAGCCTCTCAAGCAGATGTTATGAAATCAACTTGGACAACTTCATTTAAAATTTATGATGATTTTGGTGAAGAGCATCAGCTTGAAGTTTCGTTTACCCGAGTTCCTGGAACACAAAATCAGTGGCGTGCAACCACCCTCGTAGACCCAGAAAATGCTGAGGCAACTGCCACTCGTGTGGGTTTTGGAACTACAGATGGTACAGAAAATAATTTTCTAGTTAATTTCGATAATTTTGGAAAACTTACCTCAATTACAGATACAGCTGGAAATACCACTCCTCCAACAGGAAATATTTCTCTTCAGGCTTCTTATAATGTAGTAGGAGCTAATCCCGACGAAGCAGGGGCACCAACGAGACAAACCTTCAATCTAAATCTTGGAGAAATTGGCTCAGCAGTGAACTCTATTACTCAGTTTGCAGAAAGAAGTTCAACAAAAGCCTATGAGCAAGATGGTTATACAATGGGTTATCTTGAAAACTTTAAGATAGACCAATCTGGTACTATTACAGGTGTTTATTCAAACGGTGCTAATAGAACTCTTGGTCAAATTGGAATGGCAAGTTTTGCAAACCAAGGAGGCCTTGAAAAAGCTGGTGAAAATACTTACGTGCAATCAAATAACTCCGGTTATGCAAATGTAAGCACTTCTGGCGTATCTGGAAAAGGAAAACTCATTGCAGGTGCGCTTGAAATGAGTAATGTAGACCTAACAGAACAGTTTACGGATATGATCGTAACTCAAAGAGGTTTCCAAGCAAGTTCAAAGACTATTCAAACCTCTGATACAATGCTTGATACTGTGTTGAATCTGAAACGGTAATATGCAATAATCGGGCTTAAAGTTTCGTAACAATTAAAAAATACGAAACTTTGAGCCCAAAATTGCTGAATGAAGGAACCTCCATGATAGCGGTAACACAAT
>DATFIA010000132.1:0-2273 GCA_035270545.1 Treponemataceae bacterium | reverse complement strand
GGCAAGGCCTTGGGCGAGCCAAAAACCATTGAGAGGCGCGGTAGAAGCAAAGGAGCTGTCCTTGACAGACTGAGGTGGACCTCCATCTTTCGGAATGGTGTTATTTTTGACAGTGTGAGATGGCTCGGGAACGCTAGGCGGCGAAACATCTATTTTTTTGTAATACTGGAGAAAGAGACCATTGTTTATTTGAACTCGTGGCATTTTAGAGTCTTGAACCCATCCGGTGTCTTCATAGACAAAGCCGTAGTATGGTTTTAATATAATCCGAAATTTTCCATCTGGGCGAAATTCTACAAAGCGAGAATCGTTTTCCCAAATGCCGGTTGGGTTGTTTTCTGTTTCTGGTGCAATCGGTTGAGCAACTATTGAAGTTTTACAGAATACAGATAAAAAAATGAAAAAGAAAATGACCGTATTACGACTCAATTTTTACCTTCCTTAACGTACGACAAGATACATGGTTGCGGCATCTGTCATTTTTGTAGTATCAAAATCTACAGAAATATCACCAGTAATAGAGAGCCAACTTTTGGTGCTTTGAATTTGAAAGGTTCTCCCCACTACTGTATCTGGAGCAAGTTGCCAAATAAGCGGTCCTAAATAGTTGGAAGGAATACCTTTTTCTCCACTTGCGGTGTTTTGTATATTCCAAATATCGAAAGGTAAGACAGTATACTCGTAACCGTTCAATGTATACGCATCTGGCGTTTTGTCAAAAGAGGGCTCACCGTCTTTCTTATAGTTACCACTAAAGAAAAATGCTTTCCAGTAATTTGCTAATACTGAATCAAAAGAAATATTGGCTGTGTTGAGGCTTTTTAAGGCATCGGTAACAGATTCTTTGTTTGAAATTTTATTAGACATCATCTCATGAAGCAATTCTGCTCCTCCATAATTTCTCAGTAAAAAAGCTCCAAAACTGTATGTATTAGCATAGGAGATCAATGCTTCATTTTTGATGCTACCCCAGGAGCCAATGCCTTCTGTGTCGTACACAGCATTAAGAGTTGGGATTCTACTTCCTATTGGACCTGCATCGTATACATCTTGTGGAGTTAACTCGAGGTGACTAATGAGAACATCTTCTGCAAGCATAGAGAGCATTTCGTTATACCAGGTTTCTGAACCAGATTTTTTATTGTAATGAATCATATGTTGAAACTCGTGAATCAAGGTTGAATACACAACTTCAGGATATTTTGTGAGAAAAAGAGAATCGAGGTAAAATATTTCGGCTTCATTGGAAGTCTTATACCCGTTTGGAGTGTTTTTTTGCTCGTCCAGAGAATAAAAATAACCAACTACACCGCTTCTTTGATTCAGAGTTGCATCAGCGTCTATATCAAATACTAAAATATGAATTTTTGGATCCCCATCTATTCCTCCATACCCAGGGTTACCGGGAGAAAGGCCTCCCCCTTTTTCAAAGCCGAGCAGATTCGTTTGTATTGGGTAGATAATATCAAATTTGTGGCTGAGAGCTGTATAGGGATCTTTGGGAAAATGAGGGTTATTTTTAATTTGCTGGCCAAAACTCTCTGCAATTGGAGAGTGAATATTCCAAACGTAACAGGAATCTCCAACAGCAACAAGAGTTGCTAATTCTTGAGTGACAAGATATGTGCCATTTGTGAGAGTCGACTCTGTAAGAAAAAAGGGAAAGGTATCCTCTCCAACATCTGCCTCTGAGTATTCACTTTTTTTCTTATATGCTTCATTTTCAAATATAATTGACCGCGCATTTTTGCTTAAAATCGGCGTAATATCAAGGTTTCGGGCGGGCTCAAAATCGTAGCGAATTACTGGGCCAAAAATACCGGATATCATGGGTCCTCCCTTTGGTGTTACCGGTAAGGAAAGAGACCGAGTACTGTGTTTTGTATTAAATGCAGAGTGACCTAAGATAGTGCCAAACATATCTCTAGAAAGTTCTTTTATACCACTATTGACTTTTACCAAAAATAAATTCTGCCCAGTTAAGTCTGAATAAGTAACCGTAGATTTCATTCCTCTTGGGATTTCTTGAAAAATAGGAGATGGACCTGAATAAACCGGAGACTCCTTGGTGTAATACACAGGAACTATGTTCCATGTTTCATTTCCAGAATTTTGATTATTTTGAGTTCCAGGGTTTGACGTAAAGGGCGAGAATACGGATGAAGGGCATGAGGTAAAAAAAAATAAAGAGCACAATAAAACTGCAATAGCATAGATTCTTTTCATTGGCCTCCCCTTGAAGGGTCAAAAAATATAAAACACGAGGGGTAAAA
>DATFIA010000131.1:0-8753 GCA_035270545.1 Treponemataceae bacterium | reverse complement strand
CGGTGAGTTCAATATCTATAAGTCGGCGTATGCTGGAAATTGACTTATTTCGTGTTGTAAAATACGCTCCATATCTTCTCGGTGCACCAGATTCACGGGTGTAGACTTCTTCAGTGTTTCCGCTATGGAATACTATTTCGTTTTCTGCTGTATTAAAAAAGATAGACCGGGTTTCACGAACCGTGTTTGAACTGGGATTATACCAAAGTCCGCTCAAAAACGTTTCAAAAGACCCAACGTCACCATTTTGAAGTTGACGTACCAATTTTATTTCAATTTTTTTGCCTTCAATGCGTGATTCAGAAATTTGCTCATATCTTCCAATGTTTCTATTCCATTGATATAAACGTTCAATTTGATTTAAGGTTTGAGGAGATTCAGGGTCGGAATTATATGTATAAATAGGGAAACTATCTCCAGAGGTAAGGCCAAGATTGTATGCGTCCGAGCGGTTGTTCTCTTGTATATTGATAGAGCCATCCGAGCGGAGATCTGCTATCGTTGTATAGGTAATTTTTCCATTAGATTCATAATTTGGAATATATACCGCGAGAACCTGCAAATTTTCTGCATTCATTCCTGAGCAAACAATTGCTTGGCGACGGTCACCAATTATATCGAGTGTATAGAAAAGAAGGGTTCTAGCTTGAGTAACTCCCGTAGACAGGGTTTCTAACCTGATATAATCGTTCGTAAGTGGGTTATGAATTCCGGGAACAAGACTAATAGTTACATCGCTTGTTTTTTTTACCGCACAAATCTGATCCACAGTTCCATCTTTATCGAGATCTACGGAAATCGCTTGAAGAAATGTTTCATCATTTTCTAAAGGCACAAGAGGTTGTATAAGCGATTCATCGTAGGAGACAATTTTATTCGCATCAGTCAGGTTTTCTGTCGAATTCCCTGACACTGTTGGAATAATAGTACGTACCGTTTCTCTCGAATCTGATGAAAATGAAATCTTCATGCGGCTTGTCCATGCCCACACAAAGATTCCGGCTAATACAAGAATAAAGATAATCAGTATCGTACGTTTCATTACATTTTTATTAAATCGTTCCTTTTCTTTCATTTTGGTCTTTATCCTTTGATTTTCGTTCGTGTGCAATAAAAATGGCTCTTGCAACAAAAACTATTAATACAGCGGATAGTAACACAGCAGCAATTAAAAAGGGTAGGGCTTTGTCTCTTTTAGGCGAATCTTTAGCGAACCAAGAGTTGGCCTTACCTGAATCTGATTCAAGCGAATTATCCTTTTTATCCTGGCTAGATAAAGTGTCATTTTCGTTGGCGTTAATTGCAAACTCTGTTTCAGAATTGAGGTCATCGCCAAATTCTGAGCTCTCAAAACGTTCGGATCCTTCAATAATCACGGAGTACAGCTCTCTGCTCGTTCGGACAACTTGTTTTTGGATATCCATATCAAGGGTAATTTCATACCAATTGTCATGTTCAAGTATCCGAGCTTGAGCCAGATATGGACTTTCGAATTCATCTGGAGAGCCAGCATAACGTGAGGTCCAAGGAGCTTCTTGTTTAAGATCGGTGAGCATGAGCATAATTTTATAGCGGTCATTTTTTTCTTTGCGGCCAAGAGCTTCTTTTAGCGTGTCGAGGGCAAGACCTATGTCTGTATATGCACCATCGGGCTTAAGAGACGCAAAAGTATTCGCAATTTGCTTTCTTTCTGGATCTCCTACAAGTTCAACCGTAAGTAAATGCTCAGTTTTTCCATAAAATTGATAAATCGAAATCCAGTCGCCGGGAATAAGCATTTGAGCGAGAAGTTGGTCTTGAACCCAACTTTGCATCGAGGTGAATCTCCCTTGTTCAGCCATGGACAAAGACGTATCAATCATGAGATACATATCAACGGGAATCGTTCGCTCCCCGGCCTGAAAAGGAAGCAAAGGTAAAAACATGAGTATACAAATAAATACAAATAATTTTTTTATCAAATTTACATCTCCAATTGACAGTTTATACCATTATAAGTGTTTTTGCATTCAACAAAAAAAAAAAATTGCTTTACATAATTTCAACATTGTTTATAATGTGAATATCGACTAGTTATCGTATATATTTTTACTTAAGATAAAGGAGATAGAATAATGGCAAGTATAGATCTTCCCCGGAGCCCTAATGTATTCCATCCGGAAAAACCCAGTGCTGTAGGTTCTCGTAACTCTCTCGCACAAGATTATCGTGATCAACAGAAGGAAGTTAACCAACTTCTCGAAGAAGAAACGAACAAAGTTTTACATCACCTCAATTCTCGTTTGCCCAAGGAAGTCCTTGAGCGTCTCGATGTTATGGGTGGAGTAAAAGAAAAACTCTACAATTACTTTAATCAGAATTACCAAAACATGTTTAATCGGTACATGGTTACCGCTGAAGACGAAATGGTAAAAAAAGTTCGTGGATTTGTAGATCGTGAGGAGATGAAGGTTCTTAACCGCTATACTCCAAAAGAAATCGCAACTCTTCTTGATGAAGTAGGTGGATCCGACAAGTTTAATACCGGTGAAATTGAAAAATCTATGGTTAATATGTATGGACACTTGCAGGGTCATATTCAACGTGGTGTGAACGACCTTGAAACCCTTACAAACTCACTTCTACGTCAAAAAACTGACGTTGGCGCGTTTGTACGCGGTGAAAACGCATATTCAATTGTAAAATGCGCATTCAAAGATAATATCTATAAGCCTAAGACCGTTACCGACGTAAAGCTTTCAGTAAATATCCTTGACTCTGAACTCATCAGCCCTGTTTTCCATTATCAGGCAACTGTTGAGTATTTGATCAAGGACTTGCTTTCCAAGCATTACATGGACGAAATTGACAAACAAATTGAAAAACTGAAAGATGATCGCATCGATCAGGGTCTTGAGGAAATGTCAGACGGTGAGATTATTTTTGCAAAGATGAACAAGGTTAAGGATCATGCTTCCGACGACGTTGATAATGCAAAGAGTGCTCGTTATTCTCTCATTGCAAAAGAAATGATGGATCGTATTAACAATCTTCGTGCAGAAATAGATCCAGCTACTTTCGATCAGCTTAATGTTCGTGAAAACCTAAAAAAGATCATTGATACTGAAAATATTCGCAACCGTGGATTTAATACAGCTATCAATTCACTTACTTCAATTTTAGATACATCTAAAATGGGTTATCAGTACATTGAAAACCTTAAGAATGCTCGTGAACTTATTCTTCGGGAATATGATGATACAAACGCAGCTGTTCTTCCTGATGAAAGATATCAGATTCGACTCCGCTACTATGACAACGCACAGCTTAATGAAGAAAGAAGAGCGTACGAAGTTATGGTTCGATCTTTCGAAACCGAAGTTGAACATTTATGGGATGTATTGTCTACAAAGTACGATGACACCAAGTTCTTCACTCGTATTGCAGACTTCCAAGACCTTTCCAAGATTTATAAGCGAAAAATTCGCAAGAATATCAAGGAAAAATCTGGCGACCCATTATACGAAGATATTGCTAAGGTTTGGGACGAAGTTTCATTTGTAAAGCCAGCTGAAACAGATGTTGAAAAAATGAACAGAACCTTCCTTTACGAAAAAGATAAACTTCGAAAGAAACTTATTATTATGCGCGATAAGCTCAAGAACATGTTCGATTATCAGTACCCAATTGAGCGCCGTGTTATGGAAGAACGTCTTGATTTCCTCGAAGCAGAATTCAACAAGTTCGACTATATTATTAACCCCTTCCATCTTCAACCTGGTTTGCTACTTGACCTCGATATTACTTCGATCAAGCGCAAAAAAGCCACATTGGACGGTATGGGTAACGTTCTTAATGAATTCTTGCATGGAGTGTCTAAAGGCTTCCAGGACGCAGCTTTCGCTTCGTTTAGCAGACGTCGTTCTACCGTACGTGCCGATATTGCACAGTCTTATGGCGGCGATGATGAACCTGCGGCACGAACACCACCAGCTCGCTCACAATATCTCGATATGTTAAATGATGATTCGCCATCAGCGGCAATTGAGTCTCAAATGTCTGAACCTGTTTCCCAACCTGCTCCAAAAAAGAGTAGCACAGCAAAGGCGAAAACCTCAAAAGTAGGCGTTGTTGATTCAGCTTCTACTCGCCGTGGTCGAACCCCTGCAGCTAAGGGTCGAAAAGGTCTCAAGGAAATTTGATTTCTTGCTCATGACGATATAATTTAATACCCCCGAAAACAGAAAATGCTGAGTTCGGGGGTTTTTTTGTAGTTATTTTATTAACAAAGGTTATACTAGTATAATGAGTTCAGGAGGAGGATACGATGGGAGAATCAACCGTTTTTTATACACAATTGGCCGATAGGGAAAGCTTTAATGCCTCGGTGCGGCATATTAATAGAACATTGGACATACTTGATGCATGTGGACCTAAAAAAAATATTGCCGATGAAATAAACACCATGCTTACAGAAAAAATGTTTTCACACGAACAAACTCAGGCAGTTGCAAATATGCTTCTTGTCGAAAAATGGAAATATTCTGTAATGTCGAGTAATGTATCTGCAGTTCAAGAAGATACTTCTAAAATAGTTCAGGAAGTTTCTAAATGGAAGGCTTTAGACCTTGTTATAGGTTATCATCATCCTGATATTGGATTTATCATGATCAATCCAAAAAACCCAGAAAGTGCTGCAATTATTTCAGGATTTAGAAAAAATGAATTAGTTGTATTGTACGCAGGCGTTCCTGAAGGAAATGAAGCAGCTCGAAAAAATTCACAAATTGCACTTCCTTTATTACTTAAACTTATAGAAGGAAAACAGGTTACCGCACCGGCTTCTCTCCTTTCTGGTTCTTATTCTTTTGTACCTGCTAAAAAACCTGTAGTTAAAAAACAGCTAACAGGCAAAAAAAGTTCCGCATCGGCCAGTAAAACGTCTCGCCCAGTTTCATCTTCTGTGTCTGTAACTACCAATAAAGATTCTTCTTCTTTGCCTCTAGCAGATCCTACCCCTGTCGTTCATGCCCAATCACGTATGACTCCTTTAATTTCAGTAATTGTTTCAAATGAGTTATTTCATAATGGAAACGTTGAAGCATGGAAGCGTATAATTCGAAGTTACAATGCAAAATATCCAAATTTAGAAGTATTTATTTATTATGATGGAGAACGAATCGTAGATATTAATACTTTGTTTAAATGGGGAAAAGTTAAACATGGGAGCTGTATTCAATTTCGCGTCTCTGGAGAGAACATCCAGGATCTTGCAAAACTTTCACGTTATTTTAAGCAGGGTGCAAGTCCTCAATTTGAGGCCTTCTTACATGGATCCCCTGACACAGTAATGAATCTTTTCTAGGAGAACACAAATGATAAACAAAAAATCTATACATTTTTTTAGTCAAAAGGAAACGGTCAACAAAAAGATTGATCATAAATTATTAGGGATTAGAGGTAGACAAGCTGATGAGTTTGCTTGTTTAGGTTTACCTATTTTACCTGGTTTTATACTCGATTCAACTGTAGCAGACAGTCTTGAAAATAGAAAAGTAAGCGCCTCAATATCTCCATACCTTAAACAATGTAGTGAACTAGTTGGTAAAACCTTTGGTGATTCTGAAAATCCTTTGCTGGTTAAAATTGTTATTTCTTCTAATTTGGCAATAGCCAACTATCCAACCCTTCATAACTTCGGTTTAACAAAATCCACCATTGCGGGATTCGAAAAATGGGTTGGTGTTAATTTTGCGGCTCACGAAGTTTATTTTTTGCTTCGCGGAATGTTAACTATTGCAAAACAATTAGCAGAGTTACAAGAAGATGCGAAACGTTTAAAAGCTGTTAACGATGCCCTTACAGCAATTGCAGCAGCCATAAAACTAAATTCCTCTTCTGTTTCTGGAGCTGCAATAATGGATTCCTATGCGGCTCTTTTGCCCGCTGGATTTTTTGATTCTCCAGAAATGCAACTTGAACTTTCATTAAAAGAAATAAGCAAATTCCTTGCTCTAGATGAACAAAATGACTCTGATACTGCTATTCTCGTTCAGCCTATGGTATATGGAAATTATGGTAAGAGTTCTTGTTCTGGTTCTTTCTATAGTCGTAATATTGTTACTGGCGAAAAAGTTCTCCAGGGAAAGTTTTTTGAAGAAAAATTTGACGATATAAACGCTATTGGAAAAGATATAAATGCAATAGATCCAGTTTCTCTTAAAAAATTACAACAAATTGCTTGGCTTCTTGAAGATGATAGCAAAGATATTCGTTTTATTAGATTTACAATTGAAAATGGTAAACTCTGGCTTATTGAACAAAAATCAGTTGAGTCCAAAAGCACAATTGCTCTTATACATTTACTTTTAGATCTTAATAATCGTAAAATTGTAGATGATGCTTATGTTGTAAAGACTGTGAAACCTGGACAACTTAACGAAATTTTGCACCCAGTTATTGATACTCCAAGTACAAAAGACTTGAAAAAAACATTGGGTGGAATTGCTGGAGCTCCTGGCGCTGCCGTTGGTAGAGTTTATTTTACTGCTGACTCTCTTATAGATGCTCAAAGGATTGCACGCCAAAATGGTGAAGATACTCGCTGTATTTTACTAATGCCAGCGACATATGCAGGCGATGTTAAAGGAATCGAGGTTGCAACCGGCGTTCTTTCAAATGAAGGTGGTTATTCAGCTCATGCATCAGTAGTCGCCCGTCAATATGGCAAAATATCACTTGTTCGTTCAGATATGATTATCAGAGGTAAAAAAGCTCTTTTAGATGGTTTTACTATAAACGAAGGTGATTATATTACTCTGAATGTACCCTATTATGGTGAATCAACCATATTTATTGGACAAGCAACCTTGATTGAGCCAGATCCTCAAACTTCTGGACTTCTCGATTTTATTTCCCTTTCTCGAACCTTTGTACAAGATTTTCACGTAAGGGCAAATGCAGATAGTCCTCGGGATGCACGGTTAGCCTTACAATTTGGGGCTGAGGGAATTGGTTTATGCCGAACTGAACACATGTTTTTTAATGAAAAAAGAATAAATGTGTTCCGTGAAATGATTCTTAGTGAATCTTTGGATGAGCGTAAAAAAGTTCTTAAAAAGCTCCAGAAAATGCAATCAGAAGATTTTTACGGTATTTTTAAGGAAATGGGAGACCGCGAAGTAACTATTCGTCTCCTGGATTCACCTTTGCATGAGTTCCTTCCACATAATCCAAAAGAACTCGACGATTTCCTTGTGTACTTAAAAGCTAAAACTACTTCTAAAATTAGTAAGGCTGAACTTTTAGAAAAAATTAATGCACTGACAGAAATTAATCCAATGTTAGGTCATAGAGGTTGTCGTATTGCTATCTCTTATCCTGAGATTTATGAAATGCAGGTAAGAGCAATTTTCGAGGCAGCTTATGCCTTGCAAAAAGAAAACATTACTGTAAACCCAGAAATCATGGTGCCTATTGTTATGAATTACCGAGAATTGAAGCAAATTGTGTATGGTAAAAAAATAGAGGGTCATGCATATCAAGGAATTGTATCGATCGAAGAATCTCTTCGAGAAGAATTGAAAACTAAAAAAATCGATTACAAGATTGGTACTATGATTGAACTTCCTGCCGCAGCCTTAAGTGCCGGTGAAATTGCACGCTATGCTCAGTTCTTCTCTTTTGGCACAAACGATCTTACTCAAACAACTCTTGGTCTTTCAAGAGATGATTTTAACTCGTTTATGCCTGACTACACCATGTACGATCTTGTAAATGGAAATCCTTTTGCTGTTTTAGACCCCCGTGTTCGAGAACTTATTGAAATTGCAGTAAAACGAGGTAATGCTACTCGACCTGGTTTATCTAAGGGCCTCTGTGGTGAACACGGAGCTATTCCAGAAAATATATTGTTCTGTATGGAAGCTGGCCTTGATTATGTTTCTTGTTCCTCTTATTCAGTCCCCATAGCTATTTTGTCTATTGCGCAGATTGAACTTGCCAAGGCAGAGAAAGAAGGCCGGAAATTAGTACAGAAGAAAAGAATCTCGACTTCAGTTCCTGAAGCTGTAAAAAAATCTTCTGGTAAGGCAAAACCGGCTGCCAAGGCAAAACCAGCACCTGTAAAGGCTGCAGCAAAGAAGCCTGTTGCCGATAAGGTTGCAAAGCCGGTAACAAAAGCTGCTGCTAAGCCTGCAGCAACGAAGAAGCCTGTTACCGATAAGATTGCAAAGCCGGTAACAAAAGCTGCTGCTAAGCCTGCAGCTACAAAGAAACCTGCTACAGCAAAGCCAGTTGCTAAGCCTGCAGCTGCTAAACCTGTTGCAGCAAAGAAGCCTGTTGCCGATAAGGTTGCAAAGCCGGTAACAAAAGCAGCTGCTAAGCCTGCTGCAACGAAGAAGCCTGTTGCTGATAAGGCTGCAAAGCCGGTTGCAAAAGCTGCTGTTAAGCCTGCTGCTGCTAAAAAACCTGCAGCTGCTAAGAAACCTGCGGTAGCTAAGAAACCTGCGGTAGCTAAGAAACCTACTACAAAAAAAGACGAAAAGTAATTTGGAAAGGGCTTCCTTAGGGGAAGCCCTTTTTTATGCATTTTAAATACATGCCTTTTGCCTTTACGTTGACAAATTCAGTATCATTCTCTACTATGAATCAACTATGACTGCAAACGAACTACGATCTAAATACATTGAATTTTTTAAAAGCAAAGGACATGCAGAGATTTCTGGCAAGTCTCTTATCCCTGAAAATGACCCTACCGTGCTTTTTACAACGGC
>DATFIA010000130.1:0-2093 GCA_035270545.1 Treponemataceae bacterium | reverse complement strand
ATGAAAAAATCATATAAACTAATTTCTGTTTGCGCTTTACTCTTACTTTTTTCTCAAGTGTCGTACAGTTTTGATTATGGTTTTGAATTATCAAATGCCGGTGGCATAAAAAAAATAGATGAACTTACGTTTAATACAGATCATAAAGAAACCGTATGGATTTCACTTCCTTTGAATGAAGAAAACACAAGCAAGATTGCTATGGAAGGAAGTATATATGCATCTTTAACCGATAAGTTTAGGTACTTTGCTACTCTAGATCTTTTACGATTTTCAGCAACTCCAGTAGATTCGACTGGATTAAAACTAAGTATAGATGCAGGCCGAATACCAGTCTCGGATTCAACTGGCTTTGTAATTAACCATGTTATAGATGGCACTGAATTTCATTTTTCTTTCCCATTTGGAAATATCGACTTTTCTACTGGCTATACAGGCCTACTTAATGCACGTTCAAGCTCTATATTAATGTCTATTGATGATTCTCAAGACGCCCAAACGGAAAAAATTTATGACCTCGGGTCAAAACGACTGATAGGAAAAGTGGTTGTTCAAATACCACAAGCATTCGGAAATGTTGATTTTATTGCGGAAGGTATTGGTCAATATGATATGCGAAGACACCTTGGAAACGATTGGCAAGAACTGATTGACACCGCTTATGGAACTATGGCCTTAAGCGGTCCGGTTCTGAACAATCTTTATTATTCACTTTCAGGAACATATCAGACTGGAGTTCAAGAACTCTCGAACAAAACTAAATCATCGGAAAATTCTTTTCTCGCTTCTGCAAGATTAGATCTCTTTCCGTCAAAGGGAAATCAACTATTTGCACAATTTGTTTATACCCCTTCGAAAAACGATTTTTTCTCTAATTACATTCCCATATCAACAGTAAGTCCTGGAACGCTTTTTCCTTCAGGGTTTACCAATCTTATGAGAGCCTCTGCTGGCTGGTATTTTAATCCTATAAGCAATTTCAACTTTGATTTTGGTGGTAACGTATTTCTTAATTCAGGAGACAATGGAACATCGAGTGAAATCTATAATAGCTCGGAAATTTCGGGAGGTGCGACATTCAAAGCAACAAGCGACCTCAGATTCCGCCTAGATTCATCAATTTTCTTGCCAAATTCTGAAAATTTACAATACCAAGCGTCTCTCAGGGCAATTTTTGAACTATAGTTATATAGAATACTCAAGGAGGTATGTATGAGAAAGATTATTGTATGCGCAAGCATTTTACTTTTTGTTTTGACAAGTAATTTTATGGCACTGGATGGACAGGTAATGTCTGTAAGTGGAAAGGTAGAATATCAAAACAAAACAGGAGTATGGGTTCCTCTACAATCGGGAGATGCTGTTGTGTCTGGAACAATGATATCTACCGGCTTTAAGTCTCAGGCAAGTGTAAAACTGGGAGCTTCAATTCTCACAATAAAACCGCTTACACGAATGACGCTTACGCAACTTGTCGAAAAAGAAGATATAGTTGATACGGAATTATATCTTGAAGTTGGAAATGTTAAAGCAGAAGTAATTTCTCTAAGCAACAAGAAAAACGGCTTTACAGTAAAAAGTCCTGTTGCTACCGCTTCTGTTCGTGGAACCATTTTTGAAATGGGTGAAGCACTTGTTATTACACAGGGTTCAGTAGTCTTTGTAACACCAGTTGGTCAGCAGAGAACAGGTATTGCTGGACAGGAGCTTCAGTTATCTGGAGGTTCAATTACCCCACCAGTTGCAGCTTTTCAAGATGATATGGGGACAATTCAACTCTCATCAACGCCAGCAACAGTAGTAACATCTCCCATATTAGCAACAATGAGTGCACCAAAACCGGCAACACCTAAAACAACGACAGCTGTAGCTCCTCCTCCCCCAAAAACTACTACTGTTAAAATAGTAATTGATTAACGAGTTGAGCTTATGTAAAAAATCAACAAGTATTACTTAAAAAGGCTGCCCTCGGGCAGCCTTTTTTTATTTGTTCTTGATTGGTGAACTCACTTTTTTGGTAGCCTTTGCAGCGCCAGGAAGTTCTACTGTTTGAACCTCTCTATTTGCAAGTCGCACACCCATGGCTTTCAAAC
>DATFIA010000129.1:0-2106 GCA_035270545.1 Treponemataceae bacterium | reverse complement strand
TGCACAGAGATAAAACTCGAATTTATTATAAAAACCTCAGAGATATAACTCTTTTAGCGCTCTCAACTTACATGCCTAAAGAAATAACATGGACAAAACCCGAGGGAGGATTTCAACTACAAGTTCAACTCCCCGAAGGTTATTCAAGCATAGAGCTTTACATGCGCGCCCTCGAAAATGGAGCAGCGTTTTTACCTGGTCCATTACAAGATTTACATAATGGCTATCTTAACACCTTCCGTTTGTGCTATGGCTCCATGAGTGCACACGAAATAGATGAGGGAATCAAACGAATTGCTTTATCAATCACACAGTATCTTACAGAATCGGGTACCTCAAACACGCAATATAGGCTTGGCGATTTTTAACCCAGTAGTTAATGAATAAAAGGAGATTTTTATGAATCAAAAAGAAACATTTGCAGTCAAAGTTGGCCTTGCAGAAATGCTTAAAGGCGGAGTAATCATGGACGTTACTAATGTTGAACAAGCAAAAATAGCCGAGCAAGCAGGTGCATCTGCTGTAATGGCCCTTGAAAGAATTCCTAGTGACATTCGCCGGGACGGTGGAGTCTCGCGTATGAGCGATCCAAAAATGATTGCTGAAATACAAAAAGCGGTATCGATACCAGTAATGGCAAAATGCAGAATAGGTCATTTTGTTGAAGCTCAAATACTTGAAGCAATGGGTGTCGACTTTATTGATGAAAGTGAAGTTCTTACTCCCGCCGACGAAGAGTACCACATATCAAAACATAACTTTAAGGTTCCTTTTGTTTGTGGCTGCCGAAATCTTGGAGAAGCGCTACGTCGAATTGGTGAAGGAGCTGCCATGATCCGGACAAAAGGAGAGGCAGGAACTGGCGATATTGTAGAAGCTGTTAGACACATGAGAAAACTCATGGCAGATATCCGTAGAGTTACAAATATGGACGAAGCAGAACTAATGACCGCGGCTAAAGAATTTCAGGCCCCCTATGAGTTGCTATTAGAAACCAGACGTCTTGGAAGACTTCCTGTTCCAAACTTTTCAGCTGGAGGAGTAGCAACACCTGCAGATGCAGCCCTAATGATGTATCTTGGCGCCGAAACAGTTTTTGTGGGTTCCGGAATTTTTAAGTCAAAGGATCCCGAGCAAAGAGCAAAAGCAATTGTTAGAGCAGTAACATACTATCGAAACCCAGAAACTCTCCTTGAAGTTTCTACAGGCTTAGGCCCAGCTATGGACGGAATTGCTGTTTCCCAAATGACAGATAGTGAAAAATTTGCTGGAAGAGGGTGGTAAGATTTCAATGAATAGAACAGTCGGAGTTCTTGCTCTTCAAGGTGGATTTGCACGTCACGTATCAGCTATAGAATTCCTCGGTGCTCGTTCAATAGAAGTACGCACTGTTAAAGAATTAGAAAGTTGTGATTCGCTCATTATTCCCGGAGGAGAATCGACTGTCCTTACCAAACTTTTAATGGAAAGCGGAAGCGGGCCAGATGAAGGAAGGTCATGGATTCAAGGACCTTTATTTACTGCACTTCAAAAATTTGTACAGTCACAACCAGTTATGGGAACCTGTGCAGGACTCATAATGCTAGCAAAGCCCTGTGGCGACGATCGTGTAGTTTCGCTAGATATTCTTCCAGTATCAATTTTAAGAAACGCCTATGGTCGCCAAAAAGAATCTTTCGTAGAAAATATTCCATTAAATTTCGTATCAAATAAAGAAATTTTATTTCCAGCTATTTTTATTCGTGCTCCCCAAATCATCGAAATTGGGAACGGCGTCTCCGTCCTTGCCTCTGTCCGAAATGAAACTGGTGGAGTTGATCCTGTATTAGTACAATATAAAAATATATTAGGACTCACATTTCACCCAGAGCTAACTCCTTCTGACACAAGGATTCATTCTTATTTTCTTTCAATGCAGGCATAAACACTAACTACTGCTAACAAAATTGTTCATTACTTTTAAACCGTATGAAGGAATGAACAATTTCGTACAGTGCTTTTTTATATTAGTCTACTAACACCATCGCCAGGGGTGCAGGCAAAAAAAGTTGCCTCTACTCCTATTTTTTCGCGGTATGCAGAACCAACAGAAGAAATAAAGGATTT
>DATFIA010000128.1:0-3400 GCA_035270545.1 Treponemataceae bacterium | reverse complement strand
TTTTATGAAATATTAGAAGATGAAAACCTTAATGAAAAAGCTAAAGAGAAACTAGAAAAAGAGTTTTCTACTGAGTTGCACATTATTAAAAGAGATGACAGGCTCGAAACTATTGCTAAAGATATTATTTCTCATTTTCCTAGGCGTGGATACCTCGGTAAAGGAATGGTAATTTGTGTAGATAAATTTACAGCGGTAAAAATGTATGACAAGGTTGAAGCTCAACGAAAGTTAGAATTAAAAAAAATAGTTGGTGAAATTAGTAAGACTTCTAGTGAAGTGCAAAAAAGCAGGCTCACTAAAAAACGTGATTTTTTAAGATCACTTGAGATGGCTGTTGTTATTAGTGAAGATGCAGGAGAAGATGAGAAATTTACGAATCAAGGATTGGATATTAAGCCACATAGAAAAAAACTGAATACAGCTGATGCAAATGGGCACGATATTGAATATCGGTTTAAAGATCCAGAAGATAAATTACAGTTAGTTTTTGTCTGTGCTATGTGGTTAACAGGATTTGACGCTCCTACTGTTTCTACTCTTTATTTAGACAAGCCAATGAAAGACCATACGTTAATGCAAACTATAGCTCGTGCAAACCGGGTTTCTTCTTTTACTATCAATGGCGTCTCAAAAACTAATGGTGAGATTGTTGATTATTACAATGTATTTCGTAATATGAAAAAAGCTCTTTCTGATTATGCCTTAGGCGATGAGGACGGAGGTGAAACCCCAGTTCATGATAAGTCTGAATTATTTGAACTTCTTGATGAAGCTATTACGCTAACAAAAAATTATTGTGAAAAATTATCGATTAATTTAGAGAAACCGTTGCAGAAAAAAGAAACTTTTAGGAAGATCAATTTATTTAAATCATGGGCAGATACTCTTCTTTCGAAAGATGAATATTGGAAGGAATATAAGGTGTATGAAAATACTGTTTCTTCTCTCTATGAAGCATGTAAACCTGAAATTTTGGAAGGTCAGTTTAGGCCTCTCGTTCCTGTAGTTCAATATTTACGCGGAATAATAGATGGTATTATTAAACAAGAACCAATTGATGAAAAAAGATTAAAAATTGAAGAATTACTTGATGAAAGCATTGTTACTTCTAGCGGCGCTTTATTTTTAGAAGAAGGAGAACCTAAATATGGAAGTCTCAAAAAAGGAAATCTTCTTGATTTAAGTAAAATAAATTTTGGTAAACTAAAAGAAGATTTTAAACAAAAGACTTTCAAGCATATAGAAATAACAAACCTGCGAGAATTCTTAAAGCAGAAACTTGAAATTATGCTTACAGAAAATAGCACACGTACAGATTTTGCAGATAAACTTCAAGATATAATCAATACATACAATTCAGGTGGAATGTCGACAGAAAACTACTTTGAAGACCTTGTAAAATTTGCAGAAGAAATGAAAACTGAAGACGAGCGCTGGGTTAGAGAAGGCTTAAGTAAAGATGAACTGGAAATATTTGATGTCTTAAAAAAAGAAAAACTTACAAAAGATGAAGAAATAAAAGTCAAAAACGCAGCAAAGCATTTGTTAAAACGCTTAGTTGAAGAACAGCCAAAGGTCTTAATACAAGATTGGTTTAAAGATTCTCAAAGCCAAATTAAAGTTAAAAGTGCGATTGAAGAAGTTTTAGATGCTGATTTACCCAAAACGTATAATAAATCTGTGTTTCAAGAAAAGAGCAAAAAATTGTATGAATTAGTCTACGAATACGCTTCGAGAGGTCTCAAATGGGCATCGTAATGTAAATGAACTTTAGGGTTACTACTTGCCCTTTCCACAATTGGTATTTTCAATTCTATTTTTCATTTTAGCGATGTACCAATCGCGATCAATCGAGAGTTCTTGTGTAATTTCTCGTATCGCTTGCAAGTCTGTTCCTGCTAATGCTGTTTCATATTTTTTTAGTCTCTCTTCTATAATTTTTAGTTTCATACGTTTAAATCCTTTTTGAGGCCAGCAAGAAATTTTTCAACATTTGGAGCGGTTGCATAATTACCTTGGATACTCTCGAAGTCGTCGGCTGTAAGTGTTGCGAGATCTTCTTCTTCAATTCGAAGTGATTCAATAAGAGGCTCCCTATTCATCCAGTGTAATTTATTGACGTAGATGTAGTCTGCCAGAGCTTTTAGGGGGAGGGCTTGAAGATGTGACCCATCGTTGGAATCGACTACTTCGACGCCGTTAAAAAATAGAACCTGTGGAACGCGTTTGTAGCTGAACAGGCCAACTGCAGTATCGAATTCTGCGGGGTTTTTTGATGTTGCGCAGGTGAGTGCGATGACACTTTCAGGAATCCACCCGTGAGCACTTAGAGCATATTCAAAACTTACGTAAGACGGATAATAGAGGCGGTTTGAGAGGGCAGGGAGATTGAGTGGTTGTTTTCTCAAAACAGAACTGAGAGTATACAACCCGCGTTTTAACTGGATTACATCTCCACTTTCCATGGCTCTTTTTACTAGACCGTAGCGAATATTATCATTTGGCTCGATATTTTTAATATCAGCGACCGAAAAAACGTGATGTTCAAATGTTTCAAAAAGTGTGCGTACAAGTTTATTCATACTAGTGAGGATCTTGCAAAACTCAGGAAGTTTTGCAAGATCTACCAATAATGTAGGTGGAGAATTTCGGTAAATCTTTGTATTCCAAAGGCTTACCGAAATTCTCCGAGAGGTAATTGTAAAAGTAACCGACTTTTGCAATTACCTCTCGTTACTGTCATTATCTGACTGTTATTCGTATGGATGAGGTTTGGTCAAAAAGCAAGTAATTTCCACCATTTACAGGGCGGGATTGTCCTTTCTACCGCCCCCGCCCCTGGACAATCTCGCACACGCGGCGCCTCCGCGCTACGACTTTCTCCCACCTTTGCGCCTTCTGGCTCAGTCTTAAATTCCTAAAAGAGCATAGAAAAAGCTCCTAACACAGAAGTGTCACGGTTTCAATTCCTTCATACGGTGAATCAATTATGACATTATAATCAGATGCACAGATATACGTAAAATGCCCTGTGACTTCCGTACCATCACACGTTACAGTACTGCATAATGGTTCAGGTAAATAATCACACAGATTAGCGCGATGGTGATTCCGTGGATACTGCGGTCCTGCCGCGCATGAATTCGCAGGGGCGAAATATATAGAAATACACCCTCATTTTCCAATACCTAGTTCTGGCGGAGCCGATCCGTTGGATCATTCTGTTCTTTTTCAAAGTAGCGATGCCATATTTAACTGCTCGTTCTGTTTCCGCCTAAATCGTATCGAAGTTTAGATTCAATTTTCATTACCTGGTTTCCGTTTGGTTCGTCAGAAAGTGCATAACCAAATTGATCATTAGTTCTTTTTCTTGGGGTTTTGATTCTGCAATCATAAT
>DATFIA010000127.1:0-4428 GCA_035270545.1 Treponemataceae bacterium | reverse complement strand
TTTTTCGTAATAGCCATAAGAAATAAATGTAGCACCCGAATTTCCGTGTTTTCGGTGATCGTACGCTATAACCCGGTATCCTCTTTTGAGAAACTCATCCATGTATTTTATTTGACCGTGCCAGGTCCATGTAATGCCGTGGCAAAAAATAACAAGGGGTCTTTTGTGTCCAGTGCTAAAATCAAAGGAATCAGATTCAATTTCCACGCAATGAAGATTATATCCGTATCGAGACTCGACGTAAAAATCGTTTATTTTTCGTTTTTGAAATTCTTGAGTTATTTCTCCGTTTTCAAGGCCCCAGTTCCAAGACTTATCTAAACTAACACAGTGTTTATAAATAATATTATTCATGGTATAGATGCCAATTGACAAGTAGCTGATAGCTAAAAATACAAAAGTGGCCAGTAAAATAATCAATAAAAGTTGCATACTAGTAGTCTAGCACTAACGCATTTTTTTTCAGTTATAAACATTATTTCCATTCAGAATTATGAGCATCAAAAAGAATATTTATTCCTTTTGCTTGCTCAATGAGATCCTTGTGATCACTTTCCTTTAAGGGTGTATATTCTGACTCCGCTTTTAAAATCCAGTCAAATAAATATTCATCTCCAGGACTTGCAGTTGCAACAACACCAGGAACACTTAAAGTAAAATTCAAACCACGCCTTGCTTCTTCGTAGGAGTCAACAGGCCAATACCAGCCTTTTTTTGCAGGGCTCGTTTTACCTTCAGGAATCTTACATTTTGCAAGAGCTTTTAAGGCTAAGAGATCAACCCCTTGTTCTATTGCTTTTTTTTGAACCTTCTTACCAAAATCTCCTCCATGCCACATAGCCCAATTTATTGGAAAAAGAACCGAATCAAAATGAAATGCGTCCATTAGGGCAAGGGCTGCTTCTTCGCTATGGGCAGAAAAACCTAGGTAACGAACTAAACCTTCTTTCCGTGCTTTTTCAAAAAATTCCAAAGCTCCCTTTGGGCCAAGAATTGTATCAACATCTTTTTTTGTGGTTACCGCATGAAATTGATACAAGTCAAAGTAATCAGTTTTCAAAAGTTTTAATGAATTTTCTAAATCTTTCCGAGCATCATCTGCATTTCGTAACTCAGTTTTACAAGCCAAAAAAACATCTTTACGATATGGAGCTAAAGCTGGCCCGAGCATTTTTTGCGCATCTCCATAATTGGGAGCAACATCAAAATAATTGATTCCCGCATCAATAGCTTTAGAAACAACCCTATCTGAAGCCTCGGCTGTTTCATTCGTAACTAAAATACCGCCAAAGCCAATAACCGATAATTCAGTTCCGTCTTTTCCATAGTGTCTTTTCTGCATATATTCCCTCCGTTTTCTTTTTCAATAAATAGGAAGAATCAGCGTTCCCCTATCTATATTAACACCAAGGGGATAATCAATAATAAAGTTACCACGAAATGTGAATAATCGCTACTTCAATGTAATAAAGAACTTCTCATTGAATTGAGTTAAAGAAAGCATACAAGATATTAATGCTTCTGGGACCTTTCATAAACATGTTGTAGAAGAATGTTGATTTCTTTTGGCGTAGTAATTCTACCTCACTCTTCTATATTTCTGCAAACTGCTTTGTGGCTTTTCTGGGATGGTCATTTCAATATAGCCTGCAACTAATGCTGGAAGTAGATATTTTTGCCTGAAGTTTTTTTCATCTGCCAGACCGATCCGCACTTGTAGTTCTTTTCTGCTGAGCGGTTCGCCTGAATAAAAAAGGTCAAGCAGCCGTTTGACTTCAGGGGTGACTTCGGGGGCGACTTCGGGGGTGACTGCAGAATGCTGTTTTAATGCCTCTAAGATTGATTCAAGTAAAAATTCAACAAAGAGGCCTGAATTATTCATGGCGGTGGAATCGTTTATCGCTTGGTAATACTGAGCTTTATGTGCGTAAACCATATAATTGAAGGTTTTTACTCTTCTTTACATCATTTCTACCACACCAGCCTTATACAATGGCAAAAAATTAATAGTGCGGTTTTCATATTTTACAGTCATTTCTTTTCCGTCATATAAAACAGTAGCTTGCATTGTCTCAGGGTAATATGAAAAAAACTGGATAATGCCGGGAGGAATTTTTCCCGCAGGCCAGGAAGATTTAACTTCAATTGGCATGTATTGACGGTCTTTTTCTAACACAAAGTCGACTTCTTTTCCGTCTGATGTTCGCCAGAAATAAATGGTGTACCTAATATCTAGATTTTTTCGTAATTCCCAATACACAAATTGCTCATTAAGAATTCCACCATCACGACGAAGCTGCCTTCCCCTAAAATCTTGTAAAATACTGTTTACAACACCTTGGTCATAGAGATAATATTTTGGAGTTTTAACCAACTCTTTCCCTTTGTTATGCGAGAGAGGGCGAATAAGAGCCATTGTAAAAGTTCCTTCCAAAATATCGACATAGGTATCGATCTGCCGGGAAGATTCGCCAGAAATAGTAGAAAGCGTATTCTTATTAAGCAAGGTTCCATTGTTTACTGCAAGATACGAAATCATCTTGTTGAAAGACAGAATCGACTCATCCTTCAAAAAAGATTTTATATCCTTTGCAATGTAAGTTTGATATATTCCGTGTAAATATTCTCGTTTTTCTATTTCATTTTCACATTGAAGCAATCCTGGCATAGCCCCAAATGTAATAAACTGAGCGAGTGCTGAACGGTATTTTTCATCTATATCAACAGTAGAAATTTTTCCGGGTTTTGGAAGAATTGATAGAGTAGAATCGTACGATTGAAGCCATTCAGCAAAGGTAAGCGGGAAAATGATTCTTTCAATTTTTCTACCCGCGAGAGATTCTTTTAGATGAGCGTGAATTTCAAGCGAGGACGAACCAGATGCGTACACTTTTATTTCTGGATTTAAATCATAGATAGCCTTAAAAATTGATGAGATATCTTTGCAATATTGGAATTCATCTATAAAAACTAATGGCGCAGAATTTTGTCTAATAAACGAGGTATAGCCCTCATTGAATAAAGACAAATGAAGTGGATTTTCCAGATTATAATACGCTGATTCGCCGCCAAGACGGTCTCGTATCATCTGTAATAAGGTCGATTTTCCAACCTGTCGGCTCCCTATTAGTATACTGAGTGCGTGTTTATTGGCCTCTTTACAGAGCTGGTCGGTATATTTCCGTTCAATCATAGTGTATTCTAGCACAGTCTGTGAAAATTATCCAGATTTTTTTCACGATACCGTGAAGATTCTCAGGATAATTTTCACGCTGATGGAAAGACCATCTGTGAAAACGGAATAAAGGTAGAAATAGAACGTCTTCCTGACAGAATACAGATGATTTGTTCTGGTGGAGTGAACCACAGTAAATAGCTAAAAAAAAAAGTTGCCCTAAGGCTTTGCTAGTATGATATTGGATACTACTAAGGAGAAAAGAGCGTGTATAAAAAAAGTATTTTGTTAATATTCATTTTATTTCTATCAATATTTTACCTTCACTCTGAAACAACACAGGAAACTACTCTAGACTGGAAAGTTGGAAAAGACTCTGTAATTTTTAATGAATCTGTTACAAAAACCTCCTCTGGTTATGTAGCGACATTAAACACAAGTGTTGGAGAATACGACAGACAGGTTATGGATAAAGACCGTTCTGTACTCGAATGGCAGCGCAAAGATACTGCAGAAGGCACCGATATACAGGCAGTTCGCAAGGGTGAAAAAGTTACCGTAAAAGGGACTTATAAAGGTAAACCATACGAGAAAATTCACGATTTTGGAAATCAGGCCTGGTACCAGCTTCAAGAAGTTTCTTACGAAGAGTTGTACAAAAGAGGACTTACTAATGTAAAATTTTGGTCCATAGATAGAAAAAGATTAAGCGCAACTGAATTTAAGGCAGAAAAATTAGAAGATGAAAATATACTGATTATGGGCAAACAAATTCCTGCAGTCAAATATTCACTCGGGGTGAGTGGTGTCCCAGCTTTTTTGTTTCAGGCACATTTTTGGCTCAGAAAAGAAGATGGACGATTTCTAAAACTTGAGGCCCCCGCAGTTTTCGGAGTACCCAAAAGTGCAATAGAACTAACTAGTGAAAAATCATTTTAATATAAGGAGAAACTATGAAAAGATTATTAATTACAATGCTTATTTCTACTGTGGCCTTATCGGGGGTTTTTGCCTCGGGTAATAAGGAGCCTTTCCAAAAACTTGTTCCCAACATGGATATCGATAAGTTTATGGGTCCCTGGTATGTTATTTCATTTTTGCCAAGCTTTCTAGAAAAAGATGGAGTGAATGGAATTGAAACATATAGTTTGGATGCAAAGGGAAATATACGGGTTGAATATATTTTATATAAGGGAAGCCCAGATGGCAAGAAAAAAATCATGCATCAGAAAGGCTGGATTGTAGATAAAACA
>DATFIA010000126.1:0-12195 GCA_035270545.1 Treponemataceae bacterium | reverse complement strand
CCCTTCCCTTTATTTTCAAAGACCATGCGCTTTCGCGCTGTTATTCCCCACCTTGTCATTCCTTCAAAGGTGAGCGGAGTTGAATGTATCACAATTCGTTATTGTGAGTCAACCAACTTCCATGTGTTTTCTATTCTTTTTTATGATTTATTTCGTCTATTATTTTTCTGTTAAGAAACATGAAAGAACCGAATGATATTCATAATAATTCTAGTTAAAACAGCGTTTTTATTTCAAACACTGTTTTGCACAACGGAATAATTTATAACACCAACAAGATGTATTGGTCAATAGGTATTAAAAAAAATACCTATTTATTTTGTTTTTCTGCAGGTCGTAGTACAGAAGAAAAGTGAACTAAGTAATCTATAAAAGAAAGGACTGACACAGTTACCGCAATAATATACAAGCCAAGGTTTATCGTGCGCGCCATGTTGGTCAAATCTCCCAAAGAAAAACCTAAGCGCGTTGCACATTCAAGTAGCAAAGAAAATCCGGCTGCCACTATATATAGAACAGTCTTCAACTTTCCACCTTTTCTCGCCCCTATCGCAACTCCCTTTCTACTTGCAAGCATTCGAACAAACATAATACCCATTTCTCTGTACAAAATAACAATAAACAACAGAGCCGGAAGATATCCTGAAAGGACAAAAGAAAAAAGAACCGTAAGATTGGCGAGGACATCTGCGAAAGGATCAAACAACTTACCAAAGTCGCTTACGGTCTTAAATTTTCGCGCATAATAACCATCAAGAAAATCGGTGAACTCCATAAAAACGAACAATGGAAATAATATCCAAGCTGTTTGAACACCACCAACACCAAACCACTGTGGTATAAAAAAAACAATAAAAAAAATAGGGGCTAAAAAAATTCTTAGGGCTGAAAAAAAATCTGCTACACTCATTTGCTAACTATCATACGTGAAAACAGAAGTGTCAAGATAAGCAGGGCTCATAGTTAAACCTTCTATGTTAAGGATATGACTTGTAATCTTGCACTATACTAATTCCAGAAGACACCTTTTTTCCCGGAGCCATAGTTCGAGCAACAGAAAGAACCTTCTCTATGACAGCAGAAGAATCTGCAACACCATGTAAAACGATTTCCTCGCTAGTCGCTGTTGCCTCAAGAAAATGAACAGAGATTTTAAGGTCGAAAACTATATGATTCACAATTTTTTGAGCTTGAAGCATTTCTTCCAATCGCAGAAGCCCCTCCGATTCACTTTTAGCAGAAACCGTTACCTCACAACCAGCTCGGATGATTTTTGCTGCCTGTTCAGGTGTAACAGAATCAGTATTGAGAACAAGATTATAACTCGATGCATCATCGTGATCCATATTGAAAAAACACTTATGAAAGCCAAGGCGATTAGCATCACTTTCCATCAATAACGCTTGAGCTTTCTTTTCATTCCAAGAGAATTCCTTCATCAGTCTTAAAATACGAACCTGATCTGATGCAACCAAACGTACAGAATAACAACCGGGAATATCTTTCAAAATGGCGAACCCGCCCCTACCAATAATTACGCAATTACCTTTTTTTGCTCGCTCGTACATTGCCTCGCGAAGATAATCAAAGTATTCATCGCGATTACGTGCAAGAGAAGCCCAAAAACCAGGCTTTTTCTCATCATATTTTTTAAGAGTTCCTTCATCTATACCATGCCGAAGCAGATCATCTTCAAGCATTTTCCTATTAAAAAAATTATAACCAAGTTGCCGAGCCAGTTCGGAGGCAACCTCATCACCGAAGGATGCTATCTGCCTTGAAATTGTAATAACCGCCATACCGAACCTCCTATCATTAAAATAGTATCTTCTATAAAATAAGTATAAGCCCTCCCTTATAATCTGTCAAAAGGAGACAATATTATGCCTGATGATCTTAAATGGAAACCAATTGAAAGAAAAAATGTGTTTTCTACACGCGTATTTGATATACACGAAATAACCAGTCAATCGCCTGATTCTCGTAACGAAATTTTTTACTCTCTTCACGCTGGAGATTGGGTAATAGTAATTCCTGTATTAAAGAATAAAAATGGAAAAGACTCTTTTTTGATGGTCACACAATGGAGACATGGTTCAGAATCTTTAAGTATAGAATTTCCAGGAGGAGTTATTGATGAAGGCGAAAATCCAACACAGGCAGCGATGCGGGAATTGGTAGAAGAAACAGGTTACACAGCCGGAAACCTAAGCCTTGCGGGAAAGCTTTCTCCGAATCCAGCTATTATGGATAACCAGTGTCATATTTTTATAGCCGAAAACTTATTAAACACCCACCATCTTGATCTCGATGATAACGAATATCTTTCATCGCAGGCAATGGACATATCAGAAGTATTTTCTTCTATGGGCCACGGCAGTTTTAGACATGGATTGATGTCTGCAGCTCTATTATTGTATGTGCAAAAAAAAGGGCTACCTGCAGATTTTACGCTGTAGATAGCCGGCCTTTAACAAGGAGCCTCTTTTCCCCTCAGCAAACTAATGCTTACTGAGGAAAGTCAAAGTTTCAATTATTTTACTTGACTTGAAAGTGGCTCATATTTAAGAGAAGGATTATACAAGCCTTCTCTATACTCACCCTTAATACTTGGAATAGTAAGAATCATATCGGGCATCAATAAATTTGGATTATTTGGTCGTTTAAGAGCTTTTTTATTGGCTTCGTAGAGTTTTTCCCACATAAAGGGGTCTCCGTACACTGCAGGATCTGCTGCTATATTCCAGAAACAGTCTTTAGATTCTGCCCAAAGTTCTACTTGATACGTAGAGGGAAGAGGAAGGATTTCACGAACTACAGAAAGTTCAGAAAGCGCTAACTCTGCTAAGCTTCGAGTTTTAGTCCAATTACCAGCAGAAAACTGAGCATCTGCTGCTGATACAGCCGTATCAGCAGCTGAAAAAGCAGATGGGAAGAATTTCTCTGCTTTTATTCCTCGTGCCCATGAAAGGCGAGTATGAGCCTTAAATAACAAAGTTTCTGCTTCAGATCTTGCTATCATTGCAGAAATAAATTCTGCGGAAAGAATTGCATTTTCTTCTGATTGATTTGCATACTCTACAGCTTTATCGTATTCGCCTTCGTCATATGCTCTTGTTGCCAAATTAGAAAAGGCACGACTTTTTCTTTGATATTCATTATTTTCGTATGATGCTGCTGCGATTGTCATAGAACCGGCAAGGCAGATCAAAAAACTCAGTAAAACAACTGATTTTTTCATTTTGTTTCCTCCAGCATTTCTTCTTCAAGCTCTGCGGTATCATTTGAATAACCTTCTGCATCTTCTGGAAGCGGAGCAATTTTATCTGCTTCAAGAGCACGAGCAGCGCTTTCTTCTTGTTTCTCTTTAGCGGAAGAAATAGCAAGATTTGCCGCGTTACGTTTTAGCGTTACTTCTTGAAAAACCTTTGCAAAACGTATAGCTGAATCGTCATATGCATTGTAGGCAGATTCCCAACGATCGGCTCGACCTTCTAGTTCTGCAAAATGATACTGTTCCTGTGCCGCGTCGTAAGACCCCTTCATGGCTCTTCCAGCCTTTATAGAATCGCATAAATCTTTAATTTCAAGAGATTTTGTTTTTGTTTCTATGGCCCAGACTTTAAATCCTGCATTATATATAGATCTACACAGAATCAATGTTTCCTCTGCAGCTTCAAGAGAGGCCGGATCGGCTGTTCCATATAAAGAGGCAGCTTCTTCAAATAACATATGCGCTTTGTCGTAGTCCTGGGGGCTATATTGGCCAAAGTTGTTTGCATCAATTTTGCGTTTATATTCAAGAGCCTGCATCCCTTTTGTGAGAATCTGATATCTCATTAGGGCAAGTTGTGCAGTTTCGTAAGCTAAAGGGAGATCGCTTGAATCCTTAGCCCTTAACGCTTCATCTACGGTAGAATCTGCTAAGGCAAACTCAAGGGGATAATAGGAATCGGCACCAAGGCTTACAGCTTTTTTACGTGCTTCGATAAGAGTCTGTTCCATTTCGTTGGCAAAATCATTAAAAGATTTTTCAATTAAACTTTCATACTGTTGTATTGCTTGCTGAAATGAAGCAAAAGAGCTGTCATAATTTTTGCCATATTCTGCCAAACCAGCTTGTTGTGATGCAACGGCTTCGCCCCAGGCTTCAGGCTTATATGAATTGATTCCATACTTTATACCTGTTTCATGCAATAATTGTGCTTTGTCTCGAAGAGCAGTTAATTCGGCATCTACCGGTTTAACGTCAGGTTCTTTTTCGACAACAGGTGCTGCCTCCACTACTTTAACGGGTTCTACATCCGGTTCAACGGGAGGGGTAGACTTACACCCAATAAATGTAATAACAAGCAGAAAAATGCCTGCATATAAGAACCATTTTTTTTTCATAAAATCCTCCACAGAATGTATTTAGAATACACTGAATACCCTTTTCTTACAAGAATATTTTATATTATGCTATAATTGAGGATATTTCAAACCGATGGAGGTTTACTATGGCAGAAGAATTTAGTTTCGAAATTATAGAAAAATTAGGTGTTTTATCGGAAAACAAAACCGGATGGACAATGGAATTAAACACTGTCTCATGGGGCGGTCGACCCGCGAAATATGACATTCGCAGTTGGTCTCCCGACCACCAAAAAATGGGAAAGGGAGTAACCCTTTCAACTGAAGAATTTGCAGCACTTAAAAAACTATTGACGTCTTAAAACTTAGCGAAATTTTGCAATTTCTTGTTGTGTGAGTTCGTCGCAAACCTCGTTGTAATGGATACCGGCATGCCCTTTAACCCAAACCCAACGAGGTCTCAGACGAGAAGCTAATTCGTCGAGAATAACCCATAGATCCTTATTTTTAACAGGGTCTTTTGAGGCTGTCCGCCAACCATTTCTTTTCCAACCAGTTATCCATTGAGAAATTCCCTTTTGAACATATTGGGAGTCGGTATATACCGAAACAGGGATATTTGCCCATAAGGAAGTAGCTTCAACAAGTCGCAATGCTTCTATTACAGCTGTGAGTTCCATTCTATTATTTGTAGTGAGTTCTTCTCCACCAGAGCGAATTACTTCTCCCTGTCCATTCTTTGAGCTACCCTCAACGATGACAAAGCCCCATCCGCCGGGACCTGGATTCCCAGAACATCCTCCATCAGTATAAATTATAAGTATGTTTTCAGTGGAATCTTCGAATAAACTGCTCATGATATAACCTTCGAAGAAATATCACCACGGCGTGAAGTTGGATGTACAAATCCTGTAGCATCATTACCCATTTCTTCTTGACTATGATGTTTTTCGCCAAGAAGTTTATAGGCCTCTGCTAGAGCACTGACTGTCATATCCCATCCCAAACAAGGATCTGTAATTGAAAGTCCATATTTAAGATCTGTAGGATCGGCAGTTATGGGCTGAGAACCCGTTTCAAGAAAACTTTCAATCATACAGCCACTCAAGGGCAATAGAGGATTATCTGCATCATTTCTAAGTCTAATAGTTTCTAAAAGAACGCCTATTTGATTTTCTGGCATTTTTTGAGAATTTCCGTGAGAGCAATCGATCATAATAGAAGGGCGAATTCCAGATTTTTTTAAGAGTGATATGGCTGATGAAACCGAAGTTCGATCGTAGTTTGTTCCATGTTTTCCCCCTCGTAAAATAAGGTGGCTGTCGGGATTACCTAAGGTTTGCATGATGCATGCATTACCGTCTCTCGTAATACCAATAAATGAATGTGACTGCCGTGAAGACAAAATAGCATTTACAGCAATTTGAACATCGCCGTCTGTGGAGTTTTTAAACCCAACTGGCATAGAAAGGCCTGAAGCCATCTCTCTGTGGGTTTGACTTTCAGTTGTACGAGCTCCAATTGAAGCCCAACTAACTAAATCTGCCGTATACTGTGGAACAATAGGATCTAGCATTTCAGAGCCAGCGGGAAGACCTAATTCATTAACTTGAACTAAAAATTCTCGAGCCATTTTTAGGCCTCGACTGATATCTGCAGTACCATCAAGTCCCGGATCGAGAATGAGACCGCGCCATCCAACGGTTGTGCGAGGTTTTTCAAAATAGACACGCATAACGATGCACATACGATCTGCATATTTTTCTCGCAACGCGGCAAGTCTTCGAGCGTATTCAAGAGCTGCAGAAGTTTCATGAATTGAACAAGGTCCAACTAACACTAAAAAACGATCATCTTCTCGGCGAAGTATTTTTTGAATTTCTTCGCGACCTTTCAATACTGTTTCTACCGCTTTAGCAGACGCAGGATACGCCTGTGACATTGCTTCTGGAGAAAGCAAGGCTTGTGCTTCGAGAATGCGTACGTCCTGTATTCTTTTATCGCTCATGTATGTCTACCGTCCGAATTTTATCTAAGATTTCCATTACCATAATAGAATCTGCCCATGTTTGTACAGCACTTTCAGTTTTCTCTTATAATATATAAAAGTTTTCACCTTCTAAATCTATTTGTAAGGATTTCCAATCTAATTGTTTTCATAGTTGCCGTTCCTTCTATTTTTCTGTATTTTATATTGTAGCCCCATAATCTTACAGGGGTAACGTCTTATATTTTTTTCAATACCATCTGGTAGAGCAATAAGGAGAAAAGAAAAATGGCTAAACAATTGATTTTTAACGAAGAAGCGCGCAAGCAGCTCCTTTCAGGAGTGGAACAGATTTCACGTGCAGTGAAGGTAACACTCGGTCCTAAGGGACGAAATGTCCTATTGGATAAGAAGTATGGAGCCCCAACCGTAACCAAAGACGGTGTTTCAGTTGCCAAGGAAATTGAACTTGAAAATGCATTCGAAAATATGGGCGCTCAGTTACTAAAAGAAGTAGCAACCAAAACCAACGATATTGCAGGTGATGGAACCACTACCGCTACTGTTCTCGCATACTCAATGGTTCGCGAAGGTCTTAAAGCTGTTGCAGCGGGACTAACTCCCATTGAACTCAAAAGAGGAATCGACAAAGCTGTTATTATTGCAGTAGAAGAGATTCGAAAGAACTCAAAAGAAATTAAGGGCTCAGACGAAGTAGCTCATGTTGCTTCCGTTTCTGCAAATAATGATTTAGAAATTGGTAAAATCCTTGCAGACGCTATTGAAAAAGTTGGAAAAGACGGAGTAATAACTGTTGAAGAAGCAAAGACAATGGAAACAACCACTGACTTTGTAGAAGGTATGCAGTTTGACAGAGGTTATATTTCCTCTTATTTCGTTACTGACCGAGAACGCATGGAAACAGTATTCGAAAATCCCTATATCCTTATCCATGACAAGAAGATTTCTAACATGAAGGATATGCTCCCTCTTCTAGAAAAGATTGCACAGTCTGGTCGTCAGCTCTTAATTATTGCTGAAGATATTGACGGCGAAGCGCTTGCAACTCTCGTTGTTAACAGCATACGCGGAACATTAAAAACATGTGCTGTTAAGGCACCTGGCTTTGGTGACAGACGAAAAGCAATGCTCGAAGACATTGCTATTCTTACCGGTGGTGAAGTAATTTCTGAAGAACTTGGCTTAAAACTTGAATCAACCGATATTTCTCAGCTTGGACAGGCTAAGAGCATAAAGATCGACAAAGACAATACTATTATTGTTGATGGTGCTGGAAAATCGAAAGATATTAAAGATCGTGTTGCTCAGATTAAGGCTCAAATTGATGAGTCATCATCTGACTACGACAAAGAGAAACTCAAAGAACGCCTTGCAAAACTTGCTGGTGGAGTTGCAGTTATCAACATAGGTGCCGTAACCGAAGTTGAAATGAAAGAAAAGAAGCATAGAGTTGAAGATGCTCTTTCAGCAACACGTGCAGCACTGGAAGAAGGAATTGTTCCTGGAGGCGGACTCGCACTTATTCAAGCAGTAAGCGCTCTTGATAAGGCTGATATGTCCTTACTCACTGATGATGAAAAAATTGGATTTAAGATCGTTAAACGAGCACTTGAAGAACCAATGCGTCAAATTGCAGAAAACGCTGGAATTGACGGTGCAGTTGTAGCAGAACGAGCAAAAAACGAGAAAAAAGGTATCGGCTTTGATGCTGCTAAAATGGAATGGGTAGACATGGTAAAGGTTGGAATTATTGACCCTGCTAAGGTAACCCGCTCTGCATTACAGAATGCTGCATCTATTGCTAGCCTCTTGCTTACAACCGAATGCGCTATTACAGATATTCCTGAGAAAAATCCTCCTGCAATGCCAGCTGGCGGCGGTATGGGTGATATGGGTGGAATGTACTAAAACAAAAGGCTAATCCTTTGGATTAAACCAGAGGTTAGTCACCTAAAAAAAGGCTGTCTGAAAACGAACGTTTCTTAAGGTAATTGATTAATCCTTAGATTGCGATCTAAACAGACGGCCTTTTCTTTTATAAACTAAGAATATTTACATATATTAAACTGATTATTTTTCCATTCAATGCTATAGTTAGTTGTAAAATATCATACAAATTGTATTAGGAGAGTTATTATGAACAAAGCAGAACTTATTGACGCAATTGCAGAAGAAGCAGGATTATCAAAAAAGGATTCCGAAGCCGCGCTTAAGGCTTTTACAACAACAGTCGGAAACGAAATGAAAAAAGGAGGCTCAGTACAGCTCATTGGTTTTGGAACCTTTGAAGTTGGAGCTCGCGCTGCACGAACAGGACGCAATCCTCAAACAGGTGCAACAATAGAAATTAAAGCTGCTAAAACACCAAAGTTTAAAGCCGGAAAAGCTCTTAAAGATCTTATCAATTCATAATAAGAGTTGTTGTGCTTTTCAAACTAAAAAGGCTGTCAGTCACTTCCGTGACTGACAGCCTTTTTTATGCATAAAGCCCTAGGCTGATCGCTCAGGCCTAGAAAGAACTACTTCTACAGGTATTAAAATCTTAAACATAGTACCTTTGCCATCTTCAGAGTGCAATTTTATTGAGCCCTTAAGCTCCTTAATTCTTTCGCGCACTAAAGAAAGACCAACACCTCTCCCTGCGTGCATATCTGCAGATATTGCTGTACTAAAACCTGGAGAAAATAATATCTGAGTAAGTGCATTTCTATTTTTAAGTTGTGTTGTATCTGTAACTAGATTTAGTTTTTCTGCCTTTGATCGAATGGCATTAAAATCTATTCCTTGTCCATCATCGGTAAGTTCAATCAAGATTGTCCCTTTTACCAATGAAATTGAAAGACTAATTGAACCAGATTCTTCTTTACCTTTTGCCAAGCGGCTCTCAGGAGTTTCAATTCCATGGTATACAGAATTTCTAATTAACTGCATTAATATTTCTTTTATTACTCGTCTAGGTCCTTGTTCAATGGCTTGAGCATCTAATGTAGAAACATGAAGTTTTGCTTTTTTGCCCAAATCTTCAGAAGCTTTACTGACCACTCGTTCTAGAGTTTGAATCAGCACCTCTTCTTCTCTCATCCTGTTTTCACTCGCATTAAACGAAACTATTTTATCTATAAGAGTTTTGTAAGTATCTTTTATCTTCATTAAAGAATCGATTTTGACAGTTACATGCAAAACTTCTTCGAAAGATACTGTTTTTTGCTCACGAAGAATTTTAATATCATCTTCAAGAGCATGTAGTTTGACACTAAAACCTTTTAAACCAAGAATTACTGCATTCGACTTTATTGCATGAACACATTGATACATTTCTACCATTATGCTTTTTGAAGATTGTTTTGTGTCTTTAAGAATAGTATTTATTCTGTTGAATTCATATTCAGTATCTTCTATAAAATCATTTAGGACACGCGGTTCAACATGTATAACTTCAAACAAAGAATGCATTTCTTCTTGTCTTTTAGATTCTTCTATAGAAAGCTGTTCTTGCAACTCAACCTCTAAAGTACAGTCGTGAATGGTACTTAATATAAACACTTCTCCTGTTTCTCTTTCAATCGGTGCAAAAGTGCAGCGAAGATTCTTACTCTCACCCGTGGAAGTATGAACATAGGTAAATTGATGCAAAGGATTTATATCCTCAAGCATTTGTTGATCATATGACCTATTAAAAACCATGGTAAAATAATCAATTAGTGTCTCTCTCTCTTTTTGTTGAAGTGAACTTGAAAGCAAATCTAGAAAATAAGTGCCAGAGAGAGCTGTTTCACACATAATTGTATCAAGATTCTTAGAATACTGAGGTTGAATAATATAATCTGAGTTCATAAGGAAAAGACCGTCCTTAAGATTATCTTTCATTGCAGTAATTTCATCTCGCTCAGCCTTTAAGGATTTATTTAATTTTGCAACCCAACGATCTTTTGTAATCTTTGTTTGCTCATATACTACAGTGCAAGCTAAAACAAGTGCATACACGGCAACTGTTCTAAATGCAAATGAAATTTGAAATTGCATTGGAGAAAACCCTGGAATAAATACAGAAAGGCCTATAAACACAAATAAGAGCAACGAAAGAGCAATCCCGCTTTCCATACCTAAAAGAAAAATAGCCATCATGGGAAAGGAATAACTCCATAAAACACCTGAACCTTGAGCTCCTCCGCTCTGTGCAAAAAAAGCACATAAAACCATAAAAGGGACAACGGTTAGTAGTCCAGAAATAAGAAACCGAGCTTTTGTTCTCAAGACTGCAAAACCAACAAGAGTCATACAGCCCATTACAAAGTCTATAATAGCTGGAATAAATAAAGAATCTCTAAAATTAATAAATGAGAACAAAAAAAGAAGTGATCCACCCATAAAGATAAGAGAATTAAGCAAAATATACCGCACAAGGGAATCCATGCGGCTTTCATCTGAGCCATCAAAAGATTTCCCGCTGGTCATTATATTAAAAAAGACATTTTGTTTTTTGTTAGCCATAATTACACTCCTGAAGAAGTATCGATAGCAACTGAAAGGCAAAAAGTTTCAGTGTCGAAAATAGTAAATGGAATACATATAATTCTTGCCTGATCATTTGGCCACATAATAGTATGCCCCGGACCACGAATTATTGTGGGTAGTGAAATTACTAACCGAAAGGATTCTTCAAGTCCACGCTTTGCATTTCCAGCGATTATATTAATAATCTCCCCAATTGCATCCACAACTTCATCATCTACCTCTGTATGAGTAGAACCAGTAAGTACGCCTGTAAGTTTTAGCGCAAGATTCCGTTTCATCGATATGACGACGGCACCACGTGCTTCTCCTGTTAATCCGATTACTGATGATATATCCCAGTCATGGGGATCATTTTTGTCTACAAAATAAGGGCGCTGAGTCACGAGCTCGGTCCCAATAAAATCCCGAAACACATTTTCACATACATCTACAAATGGTTGAATATATTTTTCCATGACTTGCTCCTAAATAAAGATTTTTGCGATTTTTTCGCGGAAGTTTTTTTCATTTATTGGTTTAATAATATAATCAGTAGCACCATTTTTGAGGGCTTCTATCACATTGTACCGTGCGGCCTCACTGGTTACCATTATGATAGGAAGGTTTTTATGCTGATCAATTGCTCGGACTTTCTTTAAGAAGTCCAAGCCAGACAATTCTGGCATGTTCCAGTCCAAAAGAACTAAATCAATTTGATTTTTTTCCAATTTCATTAATGCTTCTCGACCATTACCCGCTTCTAGAAACTCACATGGAATAGTTAAACTCATGAAAGTGTTTTTTACTATGTTGCGCATAATTCTTGAGTCATCTACAACTAAAACGGTTTTAATACTCATACTTACCCCAAACTTTTTGTAAAATATGTATAAGTTTAATCCATTAATGTATAAAAAAACAGGAAAATTGTAAAATATCTCCATTATTCTCTGTAATAAATATTTTTTTTAGAATCGAAACAGTTTCCGCAATGAAGCTCTATTCATAATTCGATAATGTAAATAAAAGAAAAAACCCGCAACAGGAAAAACTGAAAGCAACACAACTAAAGACCAAGACAGGGAAATAGAAGAATAAAGAAAAAATCTCACAAAAATATCTATACCCGCACACAAAAGAGCAAGCGCAATAAGCAAGACTGCAATAGTATTTAATCCTCGGTTCTTTTGAATAGCTATTAATGGAACGGCACCTGCAATTAAACCTTCCACAAGAAGAACTAAGGGAAGACCAAGAGGTAGGAACCAAGAAAGATTTCCCGCAAATACACCCCAAAGAAACACACAAAGGATTGTAGACGGAGCAAGTACAGAAAACAA
>DATFIA010000125.1:0-3120 GCA_035270545.1 Treponemataceae bacterium | reverse complement strand
GCAACAGCAATCACTATAATAAAAACAAGAGAACGAGCAGATTTCATAAAATAACTCCTTACAAAAATTGAAAGAAAACCCGGCCGTATGGCCGGGTTTAAAAATTGATTAATACTTGTGTTTACTTATTTGGAAACCACTCTTCAAGAAGGGTTGCCCAGGAAGAAGAAGCGAAATCGAGGTTCGTGGTGGTGTAAAAATCAGGGAAGAAACCATCTACAATGGTACCCATTCCACCGCTTACTGTAATCTCAGTTGTTTCACCGCAAATGGTCAAACCACGGTTTATTCTGGGGGAACCAGCAAACCTATTACTATATTTATAGTTTGAATTGTGAGCATCTTTGTCTGCCCAAGCAACCGCACCTTCAAGGGCAGTTAGAACCTCGTCTGCCGCCGTACACAGCTTAGGCCAAGAATTTTTTCCAGTTGATTTAAACCTAAATTAAGCGATTTTTCCTGTAGTTGCAAAAAATGTTCACAATTCGCTGTTTTCATGAAGCATGAACTTTCTTCAAGTGATTTTTGAAATATAAAACAAACAAGCATCTGAGAAAATTGATGATTCCTACATTCTTCACAATTAAAACACCTCATTTCTCAAGCAAGAAAAATAGTGGTAAAACTTAAGAGAAGAGAATGAGGACCATTTTTATTATTTTATAAAACACGGCTACAATACAGGTAATAAAATGGGTATTTTTAGTTTCTCCCAAAGTATTGTAAGACTGAAGCGCGCATGGAATACTGCGGAAAATTTCAGAATTATTTTCCGTGCAGTATGAACTAACTTTGCTGCGGCATCAATGAAATTTCTGCGAAAAGTTGACGGATACCAGGTAACGGGCACTATTTCGATATCATACTTGAAAGACTCAAACAGAAAAAACGATATCGTCATCAGATAATAAAACGCGCTGTTTGCCGCGAATCGTTTGAATGGAAGCCTTTCTGTACCAAAGTCCTTGAATGCCCGATTCACCAATTCATCACGAGCGCGATTATGATACGCCGTTATTATGGCTTCTGGGTCAATACAAAAAGCGTTGTGCAGCGACAAAATACTTTTGGTAACTGTGTTGTCCATTCCAAGGTTGGTGTATATCAGTGATTCCGGCCGTTCAAAATCAAGCAGAACTTGTCCGCAATCATCCGTTATTGGTTTTGTGTAAATGCAACGCCATGCTGTATCCCAACTTTTTCGCTGATCTTCAAAATCAAGGGTAAACCATGTTTTTTTGCCTAATTTGTACTCGAAAAAGCATGTATTCGATGTTTCCGCCACTTTTTTCTTGATATCGGGATACATTTTCCCGCCAACAATAAAACCAACATTGAGTTCAGTGCACAGCAAAAACAGTTTTTGGTCAAAGAATCCGGTGTCTGCTAAAAGAACAATTGGAACAGTTGCCGAATAGTATTTTCGGATAATACGAACGGCATTTTTGACCATCCTCTGTACATTATTTCCATGATTGCTATGCGCTGAACCGTTGCGGAAAATTGTGTCAACAATAAATCGCCCCCAATACATATGGAGAGGCTGAAAGCCTTTTACCTTTTTATAGGTGGGATCAACGCCTTCCCGACGGAGAGCGTCATCATTGTCCATTACCATAGTATCGATGCCAAGAATTATCCGCGTAGGTTTTTCTTTTTTCAATTGCCAGACAAAAAGAATGTGCAAAATTTTGCGAAGCTGTAATGCGCTTGAAATTTGGAATGAAGTAAAAAATCTTTTTGCTGAATGTGACGAAAGCAATTGTTTGCAATTCGATTCGAGAATTCCTGTATAACCGGAATCATTTTTCAATTGGTCAAAATGTGAAAGATGAAAGCTTTCGCCATTGAGAAAAAAACATAGTAATTGATGAAAAACAGAGGCTAGTGGAATACCTTTAGAGCTTTTGCGCAAAAAAGAAAACTTCTTGGCTAATAGTTCTGATATTTTTGTTCCCAGAACATATCTGGAAAGAAACAGAAGTCCTGCACGCGAGGTTAGCGTATCGTTTGTAATCCCTATCTGATTGATTTTGCACTTGATTTCGTCTGTTTTTTCCGGTAGCATAGTATCACCTCTTTGGTGTTTTGTAGTTTGGGTTAACTCATTACACCATATAGAGGTATTTTAAAATAGCCTTAAGAATCGCTCACGTTAGGTGACACGTTCCGTTCTGAATACTTCATCGTGATTTTTCTGTATAGAAATATTTACTTTCCCTAATATTCCGGCTTCACTATTTAATTCACTGATTTCAATTGTTACAGATGTGATATCTGTTATTTTTTTACTATAAATATCTCTTCTACTATTAGCTTCTTCATTCGAACTACTAACTGTAAACTCTCCGTATTCCTCTTTAATCTTATAGCCTAAAGTCATAGCTGACATAATATCAAGATTATTATATTCAGTTCGACCAGAATATAATTCTCCTTTGAAAAAGAAAAAATTGTGGACAGCTCCTTCTATATGCATTTCGAATGTTTGAACGTTACTTTTCTTCATTCCAGAATTACTTAAATCTGTAGTCTCTGGATACATTTTTTTTAATTCTTGAACGGAAGAACCCCAAGCAAGCCCAGCATATCCATCAAAGCGGTCTTCTTCTGCAATAACAACATTAGATAACAATAGGATAATTATTGAGACGAAAATCAAACGTTTCATAAACCCTCCTCGATTAGTATATACCCTATTGCATACATGAGATGATTAAATACAAAAATTTGAGTAGTTATTCTTTTTACTTAATCCAGTATTAAATCAGGTTATTTTTCGAACTCAATAATATCGCCAACGCCTACCTTAAAGGCTTCACACAATCGCTCTAAAGTATTAAAGGAGACCGATTGGTTTTTAGCTATTTTCGCAACAGTTGAGGGAGCCAGGTTAAAAGGCTTTTCTCGTAGATCAGTTCTTTTAATATTTCGCTGATTCATTAAATCAAGCAATGGTTTATAGGTAATCGGCATGCTTTCCTTCCTGTAACAGTAATTTCATCCTACTGTGAAATATATGCGATGTCAAACATTATTACTTGACTATGTACACATATGCGTACATAATAAATGTATGCATATACAAACTTTTGAACCAAGGAAGACGATTGTTCATGC
>DATFIA010000124.1:0-3704 GCA_035270545.1 Treponemataceae bacterium | reverse complement strand
ATCGTATACTCCACCAAAAAATACAGACGAGTATAAGATAATTGAAGAAGAAATAAAAAATGCATTTGAAAAATATTCAATAAATAATACTATTATGTTCAATTATGATACCGAGATATTCGCGGGGAGAATTGCCTAACGAAACTGTAGGAAAACCCATTTGGAGAAATGTATATACCGCTGGAAAAAGAATTATTGATGAAATATGCATGCTGCTGATTTAAAATGGTATCATATTGCGCATGGCTAGAACTTTGGTACCAATAATACTCTTCTACATCAATGCGAATTACATACCGTAATTAGTAATCTTTGAAAGATTATGAACAATACAAAATAAGAGCCACTGAATAGTAACTTTCGATTGACCGCGAAGAGTAAATTTATCTAAGCGTTTATGAGTCCTGATATTTGCAAAAACGGGTTCGACTATACCCATTCGTTTAGTATACATATCGCGACCCTCATGAGAATCAATTTTATCAATCATATTACGAATAACATCAGGTTTGTCATCAGCGACAAGGACTTGATAATTACGCCATCGAGATTTCTCGGATTTTAAACATTTGCCTCTCAATAGGCAGGCATCACAAATTGCTTTTGTGGTATGATAGGTTTTATAAGAATAGTGAGAAAGTTTACGAATTGCACCACGAGAGGGAAGAAGGATTTGACCAGCAGGGCAAATAACGACATCTTTATCTTTATCAAAAACAAATTGATCACGGAAAATCTTTTTATCAGAATTGGGTACATGGCGACGTTTATTTTCAAATCTGATATCACGTTTCCGGAAATTCTGGTCCGGTATGTAGGCATTAATTTTTTTCTGCTGAACAACCTCTAAATTTTCAACAGAGAAATATCCTGTGTCAGCGATAAAAGTTTTACCTTCTATAAAAGAATCACCTTTTCCAAGAGAGGCCATAGTATGTGCTGTTTCATCTAACATCGGTTCTAATAGAGAATGATCCTGGCCTTTGCCAAATGCTTGTGCAGCTACAATTAACTGATGTTTTTCGTCAACCATTGCTTGTCCATTATACCCTTGAATAACCCCGTGCCCTGTTTTCATTTTTGATGATTCATTATCAGTAATATTTGATTGGGATTCCTTTTTTCTCTTTCCAATTTTCGGCTCATTGTTGGAAAGAAACGTATCAATTTTCTGAATTTTCTGATTCATTTTATTGATAGCTTTTTGCTTCTTTTCAGGGAGTGTAGTATAAATCTCAGTATCGTGTTTATCTTGTTCTTTTTCATCCTGTACAGTATGGATTTCTACTATTTTCTGTATTTTCTGTTCCAGCGTATGCTTTTTTTTAAGTAAATCTTTGAAGGTGCCGCTTTGCTCTTTGCTTGCATTTGACGGCAGCTTGCATCCATCAAGAGCGAAGGTGGTGTTGCCTAGAAGATTCATTTCATCAGCGACAAGTAAAATATTGATGAAAACTTTTTTGATATCTTCTCCATGAGAAGAGATAAAGGAAGCAATAATAGTGAAGTCGGGAGTTTCGTTTTCACACAGCGCCATTGCAACAACATTTTCTTGAGAAAAGAGGGCAATACGTCTGGATGAAATTATACCGTTTGAATAGGCAAATAAAATAAGTTTTAGAAGAACTCTGGGATTGTATGCAGGTCTTCCTGTTTTATCATTTTTGGCATATTGCTCAAAAGAGGACATATCTATTTTCTGATCAATCATGTATTGAATTGTAGCGGAAAGTGTTCCATCAACAATTTGCTCGCTTAACTTAATTGGTAAAAAAACATTGTTCTGATATTTATCGGTGTTTCTGTATCTTGCCATTTTCGCCTCCCTAAAGAAATTATACACCGATAAAACAAATTGTGGTATACTTTTCCTACAGTTTCAACAACTGCTTCAACCTGATATTGCTATGTCATACTTTTTGCAATTCTCACTACGTTCGAGCAAAAAGTACGCCAATGACGCAATACAGGTTAAGCAAATGTTAGAAGGACGCCGCCCCTCTGTGTCAATATAGTTGTCGTCCACTAAGGAGGCAATTATATGAAGTATTCCAAGAGTTTCAGGAACTCAATTCTTAAAAAGGTACTACCGCCGGAAAACAGAAGCGTGTATTCCGTGGCCAAAGAAGCCGGTATAGCACCTGTTACCATCAACAGCTGGCTTTCGAAGCTAAAATCTGGTAAACTCGACTTGGAACAGGATAGCGATGATCCAGTTAATGAGCGGGGCATGAAGGAAAAGCTTGAATTGTTGCTGGAGTATCAGAAAATACCTGAAGACGGTATTGGTGAATGGCTACGCCAAAAAGGGCTGCATAGCGAACATATTGTTCTGTTCCGACAGGAGATCGCAGGACTTATGGTAAACAAATCTGACGAAAAAGATACTCGAATTCGAGAACTAGAAAAGCAGTTAAAGAAACAAGAAAAAGAATTACAACGAAAAGATTCCACACTTGCTGAAGTTGTCGCCATACTAACACTAAAAAAAAAACTGGATTTACGGCGAGGAATTATGGGCGAGGACGAATGATGAGTCGTGAGGAAAAGCAGGAGATTCTCGATTTTGTGAATCTTTATGTTATCCTCGGGATAGTACGTCTTTCAATTCTATCTAAGCACCTTGGTATCTCTGAAAGGACTATTCAAAGGTGGAATAAAAACGGTGTCGATGATCAGCGTAAGGGATCTGCAAAGAATGTCGTCAGAAAACTATCCGAGAGCGAGCGGGATGAACTGTATCTTGTCGCCTGTTCGGATGAGTACAAGGATATGAATCCGCACGAGGTGTATAATTCTTTGCTGGATAAAGGAATATATTTTGCAAGCGAAAGCTCTTTCTACCGTGTTCTGCGCGAGAAAAAGGCGCTTTGCCATCGCAGGGAAACAAAGGAAGGAACGTCACGGAAAAAACCGGATGAGCTTAAGACAACTGCAAAAAACCAAATTTGGATGTGGGATATCACTTGGCTAAAAACCGACGTCAAGGGAATTTACTACTATGCATATGTCATTGAAGATCTCTATGACCGGTCGATTGTTGGTTGGGCTATATATGAGAATGAGAGCGATGAACACGCACGGGATCTTTTCAAGGCTGTGACCGAAAAGGAAGGGGCATACCCTGAGTTTGTCCATTCTGATAACGGCAGTGCTATGAAGGGCATTACCCTGGTCGCTTTTTATTACCGCCTTGGAATAGTGCCGAGCTTTTCACGCCCCCGAGTGAGCGATGACAATCCGTTCATCGAATCCTTTTTCAAGACGCTCAAATATACGTGCGGGTATCCGAAGTTTTTCTCTAGTATCGACCATGCCAGAAAATGGTTTGCTGACTTTATTAATTGGTATAATACCACTCACAAGCACTCTGGTCTTCAGTATATCACCCCGTTCCAAAAGAGATCAGGATTGCAGCATGAGATTTTTTCCAATCGTAATGCAGTTATCGAAGCGGCAAAAGAAAAATATCCGCATCGATGGGGTAATCGAGCCACAAAAAAATATGTGGATCATCAGGCGGAAATCCTTAATCGGGTCAAGAAGGATGTTGCATAAATTATGTCAAAGATCACGACAACTATATTGACATATTCCGCCGCTTTCGCGGCGCTAAACAATATTACAGAAAATGGAAATATAATAATGGAGAGGATTTTTATACCTATGATTACTGTTTTTCATTTATTAAACTTGACGTGTGG
>DATFIA010000123.1:0-14975 GCA_035270545.1 Treponemataceae bacterium | reverse complement strand
ATGATGGCCCATTATGCTTTTAGTCCCCTTCCTTTGCATGCAATTGAGAAATTTGGTGCAGATTGGATTAAACCTGGTAATTTCGTAGGAAATGGTCCTTTTGTTCTTGAGAACTGGGCTCCACAGGAAAAAATTACTGTTGTACCTAATGCTAAATATTGGGACAAGTCTGCAATTAAGCTTTCTCGTGTTATATTCCTTCCAATTGAAGATGCCAATACTGCTTACCAGAAATTCCTTGCTGGTGAAATTGACTGGAACTGTAACCCACCTCTAACCGTTATGGATGAACTTAAACTCCGTAACGATTTCCAGGTTAGTCCTCAGGTAGCAACCTATTACTATATTTTTAACGTTACTCGTGCTCCCTTAAAAGATGTTCGTGTACGCAAGGCTCTTTCTATGGCTATCGACAAAAACGAACTCGTAACCAAGGTTACAAAAGCAGGTCAGCTTCCTGCAGATTCCATTGCTCCTACCATGGCAGGTTATACACCAGCAAAAGGTGCTTCATTTGATCTTGCAGGTGCAAAAAAATTGCTTGCCGAAGCTGGTTATCCAAATGGAAAGGGTTTCCCAAAAATGACTGTTATTTATAACACTCATGATGCACACAAAATAATTGCTGAATATATTCAGCAAGTTTGGAAACAAAATCTTGGAATCGATATTCAGATTCAGAATCTTGAATGGAAGACATTCCTTGATACCCGTCATAATCATGACTTTGATATTTCTCGCTCCGGTTGGGTTGGAGACTATCAGGATCCTAACACCTTCCACGAAATGTTTATTTCTGGTGGTGGAAATAACGACGGTGATTACCGAAGTCCAGCCTATGATTCTTTGATTCGCAAGGCCGCAACAATGCCAGGCGGACAAGCTCGTATGCAAGTCCTTCACGATGCAGAAGAAATTCTCATGACACAGGACCAAGCTGTTCTTCCCCTGTATTTTTATGTAAATCAGGATCTTATTGATCTTTCAAAATGGAATGGTTGGCATTCCAATGCTCTTGGAATTCACACCTATAAAGGTATTTCAAAAGCAAAATAAAAAGCGTATGCTTTTTAGATAATTAGCCGATGTAACGACGGTTCGTCGTTACATCGGTTTTCTTATTATCCTACCCTTTCCTGCGAGGAAATTTCATGTTACGATTTGTTGTTCGTCGGCTGCTTAGCTTGATACCCACACTTTTTTTAATCGTCACGTTAAGCTTTTTTATTATTCGTATTGCACCTGGAGGGCCTTTTTCGAGCGAAAAAACTGTTCCCCCCGAAGTTCTTCAAAATATTATGCGTGCCTACCATATGGATGAGTCCTTACCCAAGCAGTATTTCCGATACATTTCAGATGTTGCAAAGGGAAATCTCGGTCCTTCTTTTAAGTATAAGGATTATACAGTCAATGAACTGATAGGGAAAAGTCTTCCCAATTCTATGATTCTCGGTATTGTGTCTCTTCTTGTCGCATTAGTGGGAGGTATTACCGTTGGTATAATTTCCTCACTTAGACAAAATACCTGGGTTGATTATTTGAGTATGTCCGTTGCTATTATTGGTATATCGGTTCCTCTTTTTGTTATAGGTCCGGTTATCATGCTCGTTCTTGCAAGCACCTTAAAACTCCTACCTACCTCTGGTTGGATTTATGATCGCCATGGTTTAAAAACACTCATTATGCCAGCTATTACGCTTTCTTTTCCTTATTTTGCCTATATTGCTCGCCTTTCTCGTGCGAGTATTTTGGAAATATTACGTTCTGATTATATTCGTACCGCTCGTGCAAAAGGCTTAAAAGAGTCGGTCGTTATTATTAAACATGTTCTTAAAGGAGCCATGCTTCCGGTTATAAGTTATCTCGGTCCTGCCTTTGCTGGTATTGTTACCGGTTCTGTTGTTGTAGAAAAGATATTTCTTGTTCCCGGTCTTGGTGGGTTTTTTGTTAATTCGGCCTTGAATCGAGATTACACACTTATTATGGGTACCGTAATAGTATATTCGGTTATTTTGGTCGCCATGAACTTTATTGTCGATGTCCTTTATGGGGCTATTGATCCAAGAATTTCTTACAAGTGAGGCAACAGTCAATGTCAGATACAGAAAAAACAACGACCGATGCCGGTGTTAACGAGTTTAACCAGCAGGTTAAACCGGTCTCCCTTTGGGATGACGCATGGAAGCGGCTCAAAAAAAATAAAATGGCTTTAACGGGTTTGTGGGTTACAGTTGCGTATTTGCTTGTTTCTCTTACGGCTCCAATTCTCCCTATTTATCCTTATGAAGAGCAGGTTATCTCTCATCAAAATCTCCCACCATCATTTAAAGCTGCTGGTGAAATTATGCTAGAGCGAAATGAAATCTATATGTTCAAAATTGCTAAAAAATTGACTAATGGAATTCTTTCTCTTGAACAAGAAGAAGAATTGGCATTTCAAAGAACAGAAGTTAAAGAGAATCCTGTACATCAAAGAAAATATATATTGGGGACCGATGCCCTTGGTAGAGATGTTCTTTCGCGTGTAATTCACGGTGGACGCGTTTCAATGGCTATTGGTTTTATTGGAACTATCACCGCATTACTGGTTGGTATTCTTTTTGGTGCAGTTGCAGGGTATATGGGCGGCTGGGTAGATAATGTTATTATGCGTTTTGTAGACATTATGTATGGCTTACCCTATATGTTGATTGTTATCATCATGATGGCAATTTTGGGCCAAAATGTGTTTATTCTTTTTATTGCGATTGCTTTGGTTTCTTGGTTAACAATAGCGCGTGTTGTGCGTGGTCAGGTTATTAGTTTAAAAAATTCTGAATTTATTGAAGCCGCTCGATCTATGGGTGCTCGAAAAAGAAGAATTATATTAAAACATCTGCTGCCAAACACTATTGGTATTATCATTGTGTATTCTAGCCTTTCTCTGCCTGGCTTTATTATGAATGAAAGTTTTCTTTCATTTCTTGGTCTCGGTGTATCTCCTCCGCTTGCTTCCTGGGGTTCCTTGGTAAGTGAAGGAGTTAGTACTATGACTTTGTATCCTTGGCAGCTTCTGGTTCCTGCTATAACGATGACTATTTTCCTTTTTGCCATGAATTTTCTTGGCGACGGCCTGCGAGATGCTTTTGATCCGCAGAGCAAGAACCGCGTTTAGGAGCTGTGAATGACTGACAATGTAATTCTGAAGGTCGACGGACTCAAGACATATTTTTCAACAGACGAGGGTATAGTCAAGGCTGTAGACGGGGTAAGTTTCGATCTCCATGGAGGAGAAACTCTTGCTATAGTTGGAGAATCCGGTTCTGGGAAAAGTGTTACCAATCTTTCAATAATGAATTTGATTCCTAATCCTCCTGGAAAAATAGTTGGGGGAGAAGTTTGGTATAACGGAAAAGACATTTTGAAAATGAGCGATAATGAAATTCGCCAGATTCGTGGAAATAAAATTTCCATGATATTTCAAGATCCAATGACCAGTCTAAACCCTTTTTTACGTATTTCTACTCAAATGATAGAGACAATAGTGCTCCATCAAGGTCTTTCAAAAAAAGATGCAAAAACAAAAGCAATTGATATGTTAACTCTTGCTGGAATTCCAGCTCCTGAAAAACGTATTGATAATTATCCTCATCAATTTTCTGGTGGTATGCGCCAGCGAGTTATGATTGCCATGGCTTTAAGCTGCAATCCAGAAATATTAATCGCCGATGAACCTACAAGTGCACTCGACGTAACGATTCAAGCCCAAATTCTTGATCTAATAGGAGATCTTACGGCTCGTCTTGGAACTGCAGTAATAATGATTACACACTCCTTAGGTGTGGTTGCAGGAATGTGCGATACAGTCTGTGTCATGTATGCTGGTCGCTTGGTTGAACAAGGCGCGGTTGATGTGTTGTTTGCCGATCCTAAGCATCCGTATACGCAAGGTTTAATTCGTTCTGTTCCTCGTTTGGATAAAGCTAATAATCAGCGCTTGTATTCAATTTCTGGACAGCCGCCAAATGTCATTAATTTACCAGAATGTTGTCCCTTCTATCCTCGTTGTGAATTTGCAAAAGATATTTGTCGCGTACAGTATCCTCCCTGTGTCTCAATGAAAGACGGACGAAATGTGTGCTGCTGGCTCTACCCGGAGGTTCTATAATGTCAGATTCAGATATATTATTGGAAGTAAAGAACCTTAAACTTCATTTTCCCTTTCGTGACGGTGGACTTTTTAATAGTAAAAAAGGGTTAATACGCGCCGTAGATGGTATTTCTTTTAAGGTTAAAAAAGGGGAGACCCTTGGTTTAGTCGGAGAGTCGGGTTGTGGTAAATCTACAGCTGTTCGGGCTATTGCTCAGTTATATAAACCAACAGCTGGCGAAGTTATATTTAAGGGAAAAGATCTCGTTACTGCATCTGGCCATGAAATGATGCTTGCGCGTAAAAACATGCAGATGGTTTTTCAAGATCCCTATGCTTCCTTAAATCCACGTATGACCGCTGGAGATATTATTGGTGAGCCCTTACATATATTTAATGCTCGTAAAATTACCAATTATAGTCGTTCAGAGATCATAGATAGAATTGAATCTTTAATGGAAAAAGTAGGTCTTTCTCGTTTTTTCAGAAATAGATACCCTCACGAGTTCTCTGGTGGTCAAAGACAGCGTATTGGTATTGCACGATCTCTCGCCTTAAATCCTGAACTTATATTAGCAGATGAACCTGTGAGTGCTCTCGATGTGTCTATTCAGGCTCAAATTCTTAATTTGTTCAAAGATCTGCAAGAAGAACTAGGCCTTACCTATCTATTTATTGCCCATGATTTAGCAGTAATTCAGTACATTTCTACGCGAGTTGCAGTTATGTATCTTGGTCGAATAGTAGAAATTGCGAAGTCGGCAGATTTGTATGCAAACCCTTTTCACCCCTATACTCAGGCTCTTCTTTCTGCAGCTCCCATTCCCGACCCGGAAATTGAGCGAAAAAGACAAAGAATTATTCTCTCAGGAGACGTTCCATCTCCTGATATTGAAAGACATGGTTGCTATTTTTATGATCGATGCCCCAAACGCATGGAAAAATGTAAAAATAATATTCCAGAGCTAGAAGAAAAAGCAGATGGGCACGAAGTTGCCTGTTTCTTGTACGACTAGCATGTATTTTGGAGTGGATTTCTAAACTTGATTGTTTTGAAATCCGCTCCAGTTTTACTTATTATCAAAAAATATTTCGAGTTGGTGAGCTTGTTTTACTAGGGTAGAGTGTTTTTCTGTCGCAAGGCTTGCTATCACTGTTTCAGTTCCATTTTTTTCAATTACAACTATTCGAGTAAAATCTGTCTTTTTGAATCCTTTTTGAAATTTCATACAACTAAGGCTTTCTATATCAGAAAAAGGTATTTTTTTTATTTTTGCTAGAAAGAATAATCCATTTTTAAAAATAATTTGGTTTTTTTCTGTATCAAAAATCCAGCGGTCTTCATAGCACAGAAAGAGAAGAGAAAGACTTATTGCAATTGCAAGTATTGGTACAAAACCATTTTCTTTGTATAAAACAATAAATGCTGAAGATAAAAAAATTACAGTAATTGCATTTAATATTCGTGAGTATGTTGGAACGAGGGATATCACAAGTCGATTGGTAGAGTGTTTCATATATAAAAAATACTATAAGTAGAGACCTAGGACCTGTCAACAAGACAGATCCTAGAATCTCTTATTTTTTCTTACACAAAAAGATTTACGCCACTATTGGAGGCGGCTTCCATATAGGTAGCAACTCCACCAATTTCAATACCATCTACAAATTCTTCAGCTGTTATGCCCATGATATCCATAGACATTTGACATGCAACCATACGAATTCCAGCCATTCTTGCCTGAGCAAACATAGATTCGAGCATGTCTACATTTTTTTGCTTCATGCGTGCTTTCATCATTACAGGTCCAGCTCCGGCAAAGTTCATGTTCGATAACGCGAGTTTCCCCATATGAGATGGAAGCATCATTCCAAACATTTTACCCATAAAATCTTTTTTTACTTTACCAGGTTTTTTCTTTCTTAATACCGAGAGTCCCCAGAATGTAAAGAACATAGTAACGTCTTTTCCGGTCGCGGCGGCTCCATTTGCAAGCACAAAAGATGCGAGAGCTTTGTCAAAATCGTTTGAGAAAACAATAAGGGTTGCTCCCTGCTGAGTATTGTTTCGAAGTGATTTTTTTTCTTGAGGTAGGTCTGCACCTTTTTGAATTACTGCCTCTATTGTTCCATTAAGAGAATTGACAGAAATTAATTCATTACCGGTGAGGGTACACCAAGATTTTACATCTCGAGAGAATCCTTGATCAGTAGCGGTTATTTTTAAATGATCACCACTTTCAAGGTTTTTTATTTCTTGCTTCAATCTTATGATGGGGCCAGGACATTGTAAGCCACAAGCATCAACTACGAAAGTTTTCTCGGTTGAACTTCGACGTGGACTTCCATCTCCATCTACAACAGCAACTGTTTTATCGAAGATAGGTTTTTGCCCTGTGCTCTCAAATGTCTTTTGAGCAAGGGCTGGGTTTGCAAGAATAGCTAATTCTAAAGTAGCAGCTTTCAAAGTTTTATACCCACCAGTGAGATTCCAAACATCTGTATAACCATTTTGAAGCAAAATTCGTTCTGCTAAATAACCGCGCAGTCCTACTGCACAACTTACAATAATTGGTTTATCTTTTGGAACTTCTGAAAGACGTTTTCGCAATTCTGTGTTGGGTATATTAACAGCGCCTTCTACTACATCTAATTCAACTTCTTCAGGAGTTCTCACATCTATAAAAAAAGCACCTTTTTCTTTCCATGTGTCTATGTCTCTCCAGGTGGTAATTTTGCTTAATCCATCAGTGACATTTTCTGCAATAAAACCAACCATGTTGATAGGATCTTTGGCACTTGAATATGGAGGTGCGTATGCTTGCTCGAACTCAGCGAGGTCGTGAATGGTTCCATCTTTTTTCAAGTAGGCTGCTAGTACATCAATTCTTTTGTCTACTCCGGTAAAACCGACAGATTGAGCTCCCCATAGTTTTCCGTTTTCAGGATTATATAAAATCTTTACAGCAAGTTGTAATGCCATTGGGTAATAGCCTGCATGGCTTCCCGAGTGGGTAACAACTTGTTGAAAGGGTAATCCTGCATTTTTAAGATTTTTTTCTGTTAAACCAGTGGATGCAACTGTCATGTCAAATATTTTTGCAATACTAGTGGCTATAGTACCTGTATAAGCGCGAGAATTTCCCTTTACGATATTGTCTGCACAAAGTCGTGCCTGTTTATTTGCAGGGCCAGCTAGAGGAACCGTAATAGGTGTTCCTAACAGTGGACTTATATATTCAATTGCATCTCCTACAGCCCTAATTGATGGGTCCGATGTAGTAAAGAATTCGTCTACTTTTATTGCACCATTTTTAGCAAGTTCGAGATTTGCTTCTCGTGCAATTTTTGTGTCTGGACGAACCCCAATAGAAAGAATAACAAGGTCTGTAGGGATCTTTAATCCAGAAGCAAGATTAACGTATAAGGCTGAACCCTTTCTTTCAAATGCAGAAACAGCGTCTTTTAGAAGGAGGGTTACACCTTTTTCGCGTATGTGTTGTTGCACCATTGCGGCCATATCGTAGTCAATAACATTCATAACCTGGTCGAGGGCTTCTACAACTGTAACATCAAACCCTTTTTCTTTAAGATTTTCGGCCATTTCAAGTCCAATAAAACCAGCTCCTACTACCACCGCTCGAGTAACTTCTGGCTGATCCATCCGTGCTTTTATTGCATCGATATCTGCGACTGATCTAAGAGATAAAATATGAGGATCGTCTATGCCAGGAATTGGAGGACGTAAAGGTGAGGCTCCAGGACTTAATACAAGTGTGTCGTAAGCCTGATCGAACTCGGTACCACTGGCTAAATTTTTTACGTGTACTGTTTTTTTAACTCGGTCAATTGCTGTTACTTCATGAAGTACTTTTGCCTCAACATTAAGAGAGTCCTTAAATTTATCTGGAGTCATGACAAAAAGCCGTGAGCGATCTGTTATTACTCCACCAGCGTAATAGGGAAGGCCACAGTTTGCAAAACTGATGTATTCTCCTCTTTCGAACATAATAATTTCGGCCTTCTCGTCGAGTCTGCGCAATCTTGCCGCCGTTCCTGCTCCACCTGCCACTCCGCCTACAATTACATACGTTGCCATGTTCATTCCTTCTGGGACAGTATCCCATCTTTGTTATTTATTGCCGGCTTTGCGTAAAGGCAAGTTCTTGCGGTACGCGTATGTCGGTGCATTGATACTCTTCTATTATGGTTTTTCCCATATCAGTTAACTCTACCCAAATATTTCGCCTGTCTGTATCTGAGATTCGCCTAGAAATAAAGCCTCTTTTTTCTAAGGTATCTAAAACTCTTGTTATACGTGAAGGAGATAGTTCTAACTGTTTAGAAAGGGCCCCTGGTTCATGAAAATCTTTTCCAATGGAACATAAACACAGTGCATCATTTAAGGAAAGACCGGTTTCATCTTTGAGTGTTTCTTCAAATTTTTTGAGGGCTGTTTGAATTTTACGTATAGAACACAGATCTAACATTATCTTTTTCTCACCTTTTTGTTTGATTTGTTACTTGCTTATAACAATTATTTTTCTTATCAATAGTTGCTTAGCGCAATCATAATACTCTACAGTTTCAATGTCAATAAAAAAAGCACGATAATCGGTATTTTTATGAGAATGTATACATGGAGAAGAATTTTGTCGATATTTGCCTGCGTTGCTGAACGTAGATAAGAATTGCTGAGCCCTAGTGTACTGTGGGTATTGCGGAAATATCTGTGGTATATGCTGGGGATAGAAAACGCCGTTGCATTGCCCAGGTGGACGCTTTTTGTGTGTTCAATGCGAGGCGGACGGAACCTCTTCCGTATCTGTCATTTATAGAATCGAGACAGTTCATAAGGGCTCTGTTTTTTTCTGTATCTTCTGGAGATGAAAAAAGTTCACCCTGTCCAAGAGAGTCGTCTTCTAAGCCTAGTAAGTTTACCATTACTTTTCGGTAGCGATATCCACTTCTATACATTTTTCGCAGTAAGGAAAGTGCGGTTCCGGCTATATCTGTAAGATTAGAGGTAGGTTCAGAAAGTTCAACAGAAAGATGATTTGTATATTGTTGGTCTTCTTCATTCCAAGGGTTTGTCATAAGAAAAACGGCAATATATCGTACTCGACTTTGTTGGCTTCTCATTCGAGAAACGGCTTCTGTCGTGTATGAAGTAAGAGCTTCTTCAAGGGCTTCAAGAGTACACACTGGTTCTCCAAAAGATTTCGATGAACAAATATTTTGTCTTTTATCGTAGGTTGGGCTTTCTATAGCAGGAATACCTTGTAATTCCTGTACGGTTCTAAGGCCTGTTATAGAAAGATGTTTTTTTGCTTTTTCGAGGGGGAAGTTTTTTAAGTCCAAAGCTGTGTGTATTCCGTATCGTTTAAGGACAGTAGTTTTCGATCTCCCAATTCCCCATATATCTCCTGCGGGATAGGCGGCAAGAGTAGCATCTTTATTTACTTCTTCCCAAAAAAATACACCACCTCGCTTTTTTGCGAGTTTATTGCACATTTTCGCCAGAGTTCTTGTTGGTGCAATTCCAACTGAAACCGGCATTCCGGTTTCTCTTAATACCATATTTCGTATATGCCAACCGAGTCCTGCAAAGTCTGGACATTTCCAATCGGGAAAATATAAAAAACACTCGTCGATAGAATAGACTTCAACATCGGGACAGAGTCGGTTATATATTGAAACAATACGAGAGCTCATATCGGCATAGAGTGTATAATTTGAACTAAAAACAGAAATGTTTTTCTCTCTACACAAAGGGGCAACTTTAAACCATGCATCGCCTCGTTTTAACCCTTCAGTTTTAGCTTCATCGTTTAAGGCTATTACAATGCCGTCGTTGTTGGAAAGCACGACAATTGGTTTTTCTGCAAGATCGGGGCGAAATATACGCTCACAAGAGGCATAAAAACTATTCGCATCAATATGAAATATCATAGTTTCCTCACCACGCCCGTTACGGTTCCAAATAGTTCTGTTTCTTCATTCATGGGAATATAGTTTCCTTTTCCGTTAGCAAGTGAATATTGGTGACCATCTCTCACAAGTTCTCTACAGGTGAATTCTTCATTTTGCCTAAATACAATGAGACAGCCTGCGACAGGGGGACGGGAGCGGTCTACAACGAGAAGGTCACCTGTCAATATGCCTCTGTATGCCAATTGCGAGCCTTGCATTCGCATATAGAAGGTAGCTGGTGCGTTATGCACCAAAAGAGCATTCAAATCGATTGCACTGGCCTCGTAGCCTTGGGCCGGAGAGGGAAATCCTGTTTCATTCGCCATCTTTTCTTGCCTTTTTATTGAAAACAGTATAGGATATACTTTATGCTTAATAATATAAGCATAATGCTTATACGTCAAGGGGGAATAATGAAAAATGTAATCGATGAAGCTTCTATCGCTTCCCGCTATGCACTTATTCGCTCCCGCTCAGGCCTTTCCAAAAAAGCTTTTGCAGAATCTCTTGGTGTGCATCAAGTTGTTTCTGGAGATATTGAATTAGGCAAAAGAGATCCTTCACGAGATGTTTTAGTTCGCCTCGCTCGTGTGTATGGTGTTGACCTCACTTGGCTTTTAACCGGAGAAAATCCTATAGAAGAGGAAGGGTCTGTGGTTAGTGTCGATTTTATACGGCAAGAAGCTGCAGCAGGTCGAGGTGCAGATATTGAAGATTTTGCAGATATTGAGCGCTTACCGGTTTTGCGCTCTTTTATTACTCCATGGAAACCAGAAAAAGTTCGAGCCGTTGAAGTTCGCGGAGACTCCATGACAGGTATCGGCTTAGATGATAAAGATATTGTCTTTTTTGTTCCCCAGGAAAAGGGTGGCGACGGAGTTCACGTTGTTTCCTTTTATTCACAGCTTTTAGTAAAACGGGTCCATTTTGATCCTGCAGGAAACAAGGTTCATTTAATAAGTGAAAACCCAAGTTATCCGGTGCGTATACTCGAAGACCTAGATCTTGAGTCTTTTCGTATGGAAGGCCGTGTTATAGGATGGATGCATCGGTATTAATTGCTGCTTTTTAGTTTTTTTTGTGAAACACCTTCTTCTCGGTTTTATGCTGTTCCGCATAAACCGCTATCGTCATTTACGCGGCTCCCCCAGACTTCGAAGAAGTCTGACGCTCCCAAATCCTCATGCGCTTTTTTAAAAGCGCCTTCCGAGTTTCTTTGCTACCCCCTCGTGCTGCCTCAGGCTTGATTTTAAAAAAACACTTGCAATCAGCGTGATTGTCGCTTATATTATACATATAAACCATAAAAAGGCGGTTATGTATAATATATGCGACAAATAAATATTCGAGGGGCGTCTGTGGAAATGCTGCAAATCGAGATGGGGCATGTTTTGGGAGCCTTGATAGACCAATGGGGAGACAAGAGCGATTTTGCAAAAGAAGCCGGAATTAACCGGGCAACATTGTATCGGCTCTTGGGCGGAAAAAATGCGGGAACCGACACCTTGTTTCGAGTTTTACGAACACTTGGCCGTTATGACGTGCTCTCTCTTCTTCTTGAACCCGTTACAGAGACCCCGCTCGAGAAGCTGCAAAAGTATCAGAATACAGCGAGGAAAACATCCGCTGTGACGCAACCTGACAATGTATCTGAAAAACCTGTGTTGAGCGGTTTAAAACTCGGTAAAAAGAATCAGGAGAAAAGTGATGTCTGAGCTTGCTGCCATCAAGGTAAAATTATAGAACCAAACAGTAGGTGCGCTCGCCTGGGACACCAGGAACAACCTCGGCGAATTCCAGTACGATTCCGCATTTGTAAAACAGGGCTTCGAGATAAGCCCTCTCATGATGCCGTTAACCGGAAGAACGTATCGTTTTCCCGAGCTGTCCCGCAGTGATACCTTCAGTGGCCTTCCCGGATTACTTGCAGATTCGTTACCAGAAAAATTCGGAAATACCTTGATGAAGCAGTGGTTGGCAAAAGTGGGGGTAGCGTCAGAACAAATAATTGGTAACCCAATTATTTTTCTAAAGCGTAGGGTTGCGTCACGAAGCTCGTGAGAGGAGGAATCAGGAGAAACCTCTCAAGATGACCTTGTGAAACTTCAGAGAAAAAAAAAATCTGAATATTTTACCCGGAAAGGTTTGGCGAACCACCGGAAGCGAGTTTTGCATGCGCTACGGCGACGTAGTGTGTGAAGCGTAAACAGCGAGTGTAAAAGCCGTGTTATCGAGTCCCGAAATTCACCTCATTGCTAAGAGGCTTTCGTTATCCCTAAAACGGGAGTGATCGTGTTTTCGCGTTATACGCTAGCGAAACACCTCAGCCGGGATCCATGAGCAGGGCATATACACGGAAGGTCATACGGGAACGTGAGAGAACTCGATATCTCCGGGAGTAATAATACCGCTTGCGGGCAGGCGGAATATAAAATGTCCAGGCTTCTTTCTTGCTTCAAAGGAAGAAGATGCTGTATCAACGGCGACACGAAACAGAGAAGCACCTTACCGGTACCGTAAGCGAGGCAAAAAGCAAGCGGAAAGGATAACGAGTAGTCGTAGTACAGTCATAGTACCACTGAAACGAGGGAACTAGAATCCAATGGGACCTCGCCCTGAGAAAACAAGGGAAGGGCTGTACCTAGATAAAGAACTGTCGGGAGGAAACACCATGGACTCACAGAAGTTCTGGGAATCAGTGTCAACGAAACAACGGCGGATAGCAGAAATTGCTCAGCGATATCCGGAAGAAAGTCTTAAAAGTCTTGCACATCATATAGATGAGCAATGGTTGTATTGTGCCTATGAATTAACTCGTAAAGATGGCGCAAAAGGGATTGATGGACTTGGAGCAAAGGAATACGAACAGAATCTTTGGGCAAATCTAACAAAGTTGTTGGATGCGTTCAAAAGTGGTTCATATCGTGCCCCTTCAGTGAGAAGAGTATACATCCCAAAGGCTGGAAGTACTGAAAAGAGACCCCTCGGGATACCAACATACGAGGATAAGATACTACAAAGAGCTGTTCAGATGGTTTTAGAACCAATATATGAACAGAAATTCTATGATGTATCGTATGGTTTTAGATCGGGAAAATCAGCACACCAAGCACTTGAGCGAATATGGAAAGAAAGTATGAACATTCATGGTGGTTATATTATCGACATGGATATTAGTAAATACTTTGATACTATACCGCATAAGACTCTTCAGGAAATAATTAAGCAACGGGTTAGTGATGGCGTACTAATAAGAACTATTGGAAAATGGCTAAATGCCGGTGTGATGGACAAAGGACTAGTGCAACGGAGCAAGATGGGAGCCCCTCAAGGTGGTGTAATATCGCCTATACTCAGCAACATCTATCTTCATGAGGTATTGGATGACTGGTTTATACGAATAGTTAAGCCAAGACTTCGTGGAAAAGCGTTTCTCGTTCGATATGCGGACGACGCTGTTATTGGATGTGAGTTTAAAGAGGATGCGGAGAGGATTCTTAAAGTATTACCCCTTCGATTTACAAAATATGGCCTTACTCTACATCCTGAAAAGACACGTCTTGTCGATTTCAGCGAACCCAAAGAATCACAACCAAAGAGGAATGGAAGTTTTCCTTTTCTAGGATTTCTACACTACTGGAAGAAATCTCAGAAGGGACGATGGATAGTTGTTCGGAAAACTGATAAAACACGATTAAACCGATCTTTGGAATCGATTACGCAGTGGTGCCGAAATAGCAGGAATAAATCGATTCAGGAACAGCATCGAGAACTTAGTAGAAAGCTAAAAGGACATTACGCATATTATGGAATCACGTTTAACTCTAAAAGCATCAATCAGTTCTTTAGTCGTGTCGTAGATATTTGGTTTAAATGGCTCAATAGGCGTTCAGATAAACGAAGTCTATATCGATGGCAATACCAAAAATATTTACGATTGCATCCATTACCATATCCGAAAATTGTACATAGCTATTGTTAAGCGAATCTTTATCTGGAAGAACCGGATGCCTTAATTGGGCACGTCCGGGTCTGTGGGGGCTCCGGGAGGGTAACCTCCCGGTTCTACCCGGCGGAGCAGCTTTGGTGCAGATGATACCTTTTTTAGGTGAATTCTAGCGGTTTGACAATAATACGCTTCCCTTCCTTTATGAGTTTCTTCCTACCCACAGGTCATAGATAATTTTAATACATAAAAGAATGAGAACCAATATCATGATTGGGCGAATAACACGAGTTCCTCCGCGAATTGCAAAGTGCGAACCGAGAAGATTTCCAAAAACTGCACATACTGCTGCAGGAATAGCCACTGCATACCACACATTTCCTGAAAAAATAAAGAGTGTCCCCGAAATAATATTTGAAGTCAGATTTACGACTTTAGCTGAGCCTGAAGAATCAACTAGGCTATAATGCATAGATGCTGTAAACGCGAGAATTAAAAAAGTTCCAGTTCCAGGACCTATTAATCCGTCATAGGCTCCAAGAACAAGGCCGATGCAGCTTGCAATTACAATTTTGGTTGACCTTGCGTGTGCTATGGTTTTCTGTTGCCTAGAATCGCGCCCCATCATTTTTTTTTGTATTATAAATTGTTTTAGCCGTGGGCCTGAGAGCACTACTACCGTAACTACTGGAATTATTCCTAATATAATTAATTTTAGTAAAGTAGCGTCAAGAAACAAGGCTAATTTAGTACCAATAAAAGCTCCCGGAATTGCGGCTGCTGCTGTTGTCAAGGCAGTACGCATTTTTATATTTCCACTTTTTCCATAACGCAAGACTGAAAATGACGTTCCAATCATGTTTGCAAATTTATTTGAGCCTGCTGCCATGTGAGCCGGTAATCCTGTTGCGAGCCATGCAGGTAAAG
>DATFIA010000122.1:0-6589 GCA_035270545.1 Treponemataceae bacterium | reverse complement strand
ATAATTGGTTTTGCAACAGGCATCTCATCTGCTTTAGCAGCAGGAGAAGATCCACAAGATATAAATACAACAGATACGAGAACTACTGTAGCCAAACCGGCAATGATTTTCTTGATCATACATTTTCCTCCAAAAATAAATTCATTACTATGATAATAACACAATGCACTATACAAAACAAATGGGAAGCAGTTATTTGTTACCTCTCCAGAAAAGAATTTCTAGTTAATTTTTCTGCATCATAAAGCATGGCTTCTGGAACTGCATAGGCATCTTCCAAAGCTTCTTTTGTCAGAACTTCTTCACATGTTCCCATATCAATTCGCCTGTCCGGGTAAAATAACATAACGGTATCTGCATATTTTCTCGTTAAAGAGAGCTCATGAAGCGAAACAAATAAGGAAATTTGCGTTTCCTTTTGTAAATTTTTGAAAAATTCGAGAGCTTTTTCTTTTTGTCTTTGTTCCATTGCAAAAACAGGTTCATCCATCATAATAACTCGAGAACCGTATAATGCGGAAAAAGCGAGTAAAACCCGCTGAATTTCACCTTTTGAAAGTGCATCCAACTTACGATTTTCTAAACCAGATAGTTCGAAAGCTTCCATTACTCTTTTTATAAAAGAAGATTCTTTTTGTATGTGTCCGCCATTTTCATATACATATTCAAGCAATGATCCTACTCGAGATTCATCTGAATCATCTATCTCGAATTCCATATTCTGATAAAGGAAAGAACAGACAAGATTTCGCTTATGTTCAAGCTCTGAAGTTAAACCCTTTCCGGGTCTCCCTTTTTCATCTGCCCAAAATCCAGAAAGAATCTTGGTATTATGCCCGCCAAGTTCAATTCTTCCTTTATCAGGCATAATTCTGCCTCCCGCAAGCAGCAGAAAAGTCGATTTCCCAGAACCATTGGGCCCCGTCAAACTAATAAATCCAGGGGGAATATCTGCAGAAAACGATGAAAAAATAGGATTCGCTACCGCTGAACCTTCATCCTTGGAATTCTCAGACTCTGGCCAAGAATATGAAACATCAATAAATTTGATAATAGATTTGTCACTCATATGTTACCACTATACCATAATTTTTCTTGTGCAACGACTCCTCTAGAGTAACAGCCACATGCTCAACCACTTGCAAAAATAGCCTATGCAGAGTATTTTAATAATACATATAGGTTGCGTCTAACCTATATATGACTTTTCACCACAATTCTTTTATAAGGACGGAAATATGTCTGAGAAAAATCTCGTAATGATCGATGGTAATACTGCCGCCGGTCATGTTGCTCACGCACTGAGTGAAGTAATTGGAATTTACCCAATTACACCTTCAAGCCCTATGGGTGAAGTTGCCGACGAATACTCGGCAAAAGGAAAGAAAAACATTTGGGGAACAGTCCCTGAAGTAGTCGAACTCCAGTCAGAAGGAGGAGCCTCCGGTGCCGTTCATGGCGCTCTGACAACAGGAGCTCTTTCAACTACATTCACCGCATCTCAGGGATTACTTCTTATGATCCCAAACATGTACAAAATTGCCGGAGAACTCACCAGTACAGTTTTCCACATTGCAGCTCGAGCCCTTGCTGCAAGTTCCCTTTCAATTTTTGGTGACCACCAAGACGTAATGGCATGCCGCCAAACTGGTTGGGCAATGCTTGCCTCCAACAATGTGCAAGAAGTAATGGACTTAGCTGTTATTTCTCATGCAGCAACCTTGGAATCACGCATACCTTTCCTTCATTTCTTTGACGGATTCCGTACTTCCCATGAAATTCAAAAGATCGAAGAAGTATCCTACGACGTTATGCAAAAAATGATCGACGACGAACTCGTTCGAGCACACAGAGCACGCGGTCTAACTCCAGAAAACCCTGTCATTCGTGGAACCGCTCAAAACCCCGACGTTTATTTCCAGGGTCGAGAAGCAGTAAATGAATTCTACCTAAAAGTTCCAGCTATCGTTCAAAAAGCAATGGACAAATATGCTAAGCTCACCGGCCGCCAATACAAACTCTACGAGTATACTGGTGCTGCAGACGCTGAACGTGTTGTTATCCTTATGGGATCAGGCTGTGACACTGTAGAAGAAACAGTAGAAGCTATGATTGCAAAGGGTGAAAAAGTTGGTATTCTCAAAGTTCGACTCTACCGACCATTCAGTGCAGAAATCTTTGTTAATGCACTCCCTTCAACTGTTAAAGCAATTGCAGTACTAGATCGTACCAAAGAGCCAGGCTCACTCGGTGAACCCCTCTATGAAGACGTACGTACAGCTATTGGCGAAATGCAAGAAACTGGAAAATGCCCCATTAAGAAATGGCCCCTTATTCTTGGAGGACGCTATGGTCTTGGGTCAAAAGAATTCACTCCTGCAATGGTTAAAGCTGTTTTTGAAAATCTTTCCACTGGAAAAAAAGCTAACTTTACCATTGGAATCGAAGATGATATTACTCATAGCAGCTTAACATATGACGACTCTTACCAACTCGAAGACAAAGACATGCATCAGGCTATGTTCTTTGGTCTTGGTTCAGACGGAACTGTTGGAGCAAACAAAAACTCCATTAAAATTATTGGAGAAGCCACAGACAATAAGGCTCAAGCCTACTTTGTGTATGACTCCAAAAAATCTGGTTCAATTACAACCTCTCACCTCCGCTTTGGCAAGCACGCTATTCGAAAACCATACCTTGTAACTCAGTCTGACTTTATTGCCTGTCATAAGTTTAACTTTCTTGAAAAATATGACATGCTCTATGCAGCAAAAAAGGGAGCAACCTTCCTTCTTACCAGTCCTTTTAACAAGGATGAAATTTGGGACAACCTTCCTATAGAAGTACAAAAGCAAATTATTGCCAAAGAACTTAAATTCTACGTGATAGACGCAGTTTCGATTGCAGAAAAAGCTGGAATGGGCGGACGTATCAACGTAGTTATGCAAACTGCATTCTTCAAGATTTCTGGTATCCTTCCAGAAGATGAAGCTGTTGCACTGATCAAGAAGTTCATTGAAAAATCTTACGGCCGAAAGGGTGCAGATGTTGTTAAGAAAAATATTGACACCATCGACATGGCTCTTTCTGGTGTAGAAAAAGTTGACTATCCAAAAACAGCTTCGAGCAAACTAAAAATGCTCCCAGCAATGTCTGCAGATGCACCTGAATTTGTACAGAAAGTTCTCGGAACTATTGCAATAAACAAAGGTGACAGTGTCAAAGTAAGCGAAGTTCCAAACGACGGAACCTTCCCTTCTGCTACCACCCAGTATGAAAAACGTGCAATTGCAGAGAGAATGCCAATATGGGATAGCGAACTTTGTATCCAATGCGGTCAGTGTACAATGGTATGCCCTCATGCTGTTATTCGTGCAAAAGCCTTTGATCCTAAACTTCTCGATAAAGCTCCAGCAGCCTTTAAGAGTGCAAACTACAAAACTAAAGAATTCGAAGGATGGAAATTTACCATTCAGGCTTCTGCAGAAGATTGTACCGGTTGTGGTCTTTGCGTACAGCAATGTCCTGCTAAGAGCAAAGAAAATCCAGAAATCAAAGCAATTAACATGCAAAACTTTGCAGAACACCGAGTCGAAGAAGTAGCAAACTGGAATTTCTTCAAAGATCTTCCTGATCCAGACTCATCAAAGCTCAACCTTTCTAACGCGAAGTTCATTGCAATGAAGAGACCTCTCTTTGAGTTCTCCGGTGCCTGTGCTGGTTGTGGAGAAACTCCATACGTTAAACTTCTTTCCCAACTCTATGGGGACAGAGCAGTTATTGCAAATGCAACAGGATGTTCTTCCATCTATGGTGGTAACCTCCCTACAACTCCTTATGCAAAACGAGCTGATGGTAAGGGTCCCGCATGGTCAAACTCTCTATTCGAAGACGCAGCAGAATTTGGTTATGGAATGCTTATGACCAGTGATAAACTTGCTGTTTATGCAAGAGAAGTTGCGCAAACCGTTATTGGAAAAGGAATTGCAGTTGCCACCCTCACAAAAATTCTTGCAAACGAGCAAGCCGATGACGCAGCAATTGAAGTTCAACGTGCAGATCTTGAAGTTCTAAAAAAAGAGCTCTCAACATCAAAAGAACCTCTTGTTAAAGAACTTCTCTCTCTTTGTGATCATTTTGTAAAACGCTCTGTTTGGGTTATTGGTGGTGATGGTTGGGCTTACGATATTGGATTCGGTGGTCTAGATCACGTTCTTGCCTCCGGAAAAAATATTAATGTACTTGTTTTGGACACAGAAGTGTATTCTAACACTGGTGGCCAAATGTCAAAAGCAACCCCAATTGGTGCTGTAGCAAAATTTGCAGCTGGTGGTAAAACAACAGCAAAGAAAGACCTTGGAATGATTGCTATGACTTATGGTTATGTATACGTTGCAAAAATTGCAATGGGTGCTAACATGAACCAGGTAATTAAGGCCTTCCGTGAAGCAGAAAGCTACGACGGTCCATCTCTCATCATTGCATACAGCCATTGTATCAACCATGGTATTAATATGGAAAAAGGTATGAACAACCAAAAGCAAGCTGTTTCTTGTGGTTTATGGCCTCTGTATCGCTACGATCCTCGCCTTTCAGAACAAGGAAAGAATCCGTTCCAACTTGATAGCAAAGAACCAGATTATAACCTTGCAGACTATATGTACTCTGAAGTCCGCTTTAAGAGCTTAAAAGTTGCAGATCCAGCTCGTGCTGCTCTTCTTTTAACTAAAGCAGAAGAAAAAGTACGTCGCCAATGGAAAGAATACGAGTATCTTTCAAAACGAGATTTTTAGTATTCGCTTTTAATACATAAAAAGCCCCCACGACAAATTCTGTCGTGGGGGCTTTTTTATTTTTTAATAAATTGTATGACTTATATTAAAAGCCGAATTTCATTCCAACAGAAGCTCCAAGGCCTGCTCCTGTAAAACTTTTAATAAATCCTGGAGAATAAGAACCAACCATAACTTCTAATTCAACAATTCTGAAGTTTAAGATTAATCCTAGTTGTTCTTTCCACACTAGATCTTCGAAATTAGTTGAAAGGCTCAAAATAAGGATATTTGCCAAATTCAATCTTCCTTCCACACCGAATTCCATAAACAAGGTATTGTAATACCCGAGACCTAAATTTGGAGTTACAGATAAAAGCCTTCCAAAAGGTCTATATTCTGCATGTGCACCTATTTTAATAGGTCTCACAAACATTATTTTCTTTGTATCATATACAAAGTCTGAACTATCGGTAGAGGTATACATATCACCTGAATCTTTACCAATGCCATCTAGAATACTAACAGTTTCGAAAGTAAAGTTAGCCTTCAGTAAAGAACGATTTTCCATACGTGCCGGAACTATCGGAAGCTGGGTGAGTGTTCCTCCTACAGTCAAGAAGGGGAACAGGGAATAATCTGCACTAAGGCTTAGGTCCAATCCTCCTGAAGCAAATAGATTTCCAGTTGCTCCGCCAACATTTATTGAATTTTCTAAGCTGTCTAACGGAATAACAGAATATATTGGTATTTCTGCTATACCTTTCGCAACAATAGTTCCGTCACTTTTTGTTTCAAAACTATAGTAGGCTTTTGGATTGTAAAGATGAATAAGAGGCATGTAATACACTGGTTTGAACATAACTTGAAGAGGGCCTATTTTAGTTCCTACTTTAGCGCCCATTTCAAGGTTTAAATCGCCCCACATGAGAAGATCACCTTTATATTCTTTATCTATTTCATTGCCTTCTGCTAGGAGTTCAAAAAGGCTCCCTGGTAAACTTCCAAAGCCCGATGCTTGTACATTTGTAAAAAAACCTAGCCGAAGTTTTTTACCTAGGTTCAAGTTTAAGAAGAAGTCAGCTCCAGCATCTGCAGCAACCCTAAAACCGCTGCTAGAAAGATCTTTAGAGATTTTATCTAAATCTATAACTATTGTTTCCTTCATTATATCAGTTAAACCAATGTAGTTATTTGATGCCGAAAGATTAACATCAAACCCTAATTCAAAAAATCTTCGAGGTTCATCTGCCCAAGAAAGTGTTACTAATCCAACAAGAAAGATGAATAATGCTATCTTTTTCATATTACTTACCTCCTTGTAGGTCTATTGAGTAATCAATGTCAGTTTCAATGCTTAAAGTAATCTTTACGTCTAACCCACCATTTTTTTTCAGATGGTACGTACCATTAGGTATTTCAAGTCTAAAGGAAGGAGTAAAAGGATTATTTCGCTTTATAAACTCTATATCATCTTTAGTAAGATCTAATCTTGATTGTTTAAAACCAGGTGAATCAAGCACAAGTTCTTTTCTAAAAAGATCCGTTCCTGTTCCAGCACTAACAACTAGTGTTCCTTCTAATCCAAGGTTATTGTTAATATCTAATTTCATAGCCATAGATTTCAGGTTGTTGAAAACATCGTCGAGCGACTTGTCCTCTTCTCCTTCTTTACGCCCCAAAAGATCCGTGGGATTTTCTCCCATTAACTCGCTAAAATCTATTTCAGCTACATTTTTAGGTGCAGGTCCAGCCGCAACAAAGGCAAGAGGTAAAACAATTACGAGGTCTGCTTTTAGAGGCGGAGGGGAAACACC
>DATFIA010000121.1:0-2388 GCA_035270545.1 Treponemataceae bacterium | reverse complement strand
GGGTGTGATTCTCGATTCAAAAGGAGCCATCTAATAAACAAATTATTGATTTCATCTGATTACATTACGCAAATTTATTTAAAAACACTTTTTATAAACATTCTTTATAAGAATTCCTTTTGTATACACTTTTTGAAAAATCACTTTAAAACGGACTCCCTTTTAGAATATATTTTGAATCTATGAATAAAATAAAGCTTGGTATATTAGGCACTGGCTACATCGCCACAAAAATGGCTGAGGCCGTAAAACATCTAGAGAATCAGTCTATGGGAATAGAGGCCTATGCAATCGCCTCTCGAAATAAAAGTAAAGCAGATCAATTTGCAGAAGAACATCAATTTCAAAAAGCTTATGGCTCTTACGAAGACCTAGTAAAGGATCCTAACGTCCATCTTATTTATATCGCGACACCTCATTCCGAACACTTTGAAAACGCGAAACTTTGCATTGAAAAAGGGAAATCTGTTTTAGTGGAGAAAGCCTTTACATCAAACGCCAAGCAAGCATCCATACTCATTTCTCTTGCCGAAGAGAAAGGCGTCCTTTTAGTAGAAGCCATGTGGACTCGTTTTTTACCAGCCATAAAAATCATTAAAGACTGGATTACTACAGGTCATATTGGCGAAGTAAAATTAATTGAAGCCGATTTTTCTCAACCGATTTCACACATAGAACGATTACAAAACCCAAGTCTCGCTGGCGGAGCCCTTTTAGATCTTGGGATTTATTGTTTAACATTTGCAGATCTATTTTTAGAAGGAACCATTACGAATACGCAAAGCCATTCTATCCCCTTCAAAACAGGCGTAGATGCTAGCGATTGGATTACTCTCACTTACTCCAGCGGCCAAAAAGCATTCTTAAAAACCTCGATGGTCGCTTCTTCTAAAAACGAAGGTATTCTCTATGGTTCCAAAGGTTATATTCGCGTTGAAAACTTAAACAATATGATCCGATTGGAACTATTGGATCACACTTCTCAATTATTAGAAACGATTGTTCCACCAATGCTTGTGAATGGCTACGAGTATCAATTACTTGCTTGTATAAAAGCACTTAAAGCAAAACCACGTATAGAAGGCAATCGAAAGATTTGGGAATGCGAAGAAATGCCTCACAGCAAAACGCTTTATATGATGGAACAGCTCGATTCTCTTCGAGATTCTTTTGGTGTAACTTATCCTTTTGAAATACCAAACTCAAAAATCTGGGATCGTTCTAGAAACAAATCCATTCTTCAAATTTATAATATCGAAACAAAAGAATGCATTCGCTTAAAAGAGTTTGATTACGTTATTGAAGCCCCAAACTGGTCTACTAACGGAGATTTTTTAACTTACAATAGTAATGGAAAAATTTTCAAATACGATATTACAACAGCTATAATAACAGAAGTCCCCTCCTACTATGTAAATGAATGCAATAACGATCATGTATTAGCTCCTGATGGCTCTGGTCTCTATGTAAGTCACCACACTAAAGAAGACGGTCTTTCTAGAATTTACCGCATCTTCTTTAATGGTCGTAAGCCTATACTCATCACGCCACTTGGCCCTAGTTACTTGCATGGCATCTCACCAGATGGCAAAACCATAGCGTATTGCGCTTTACGTCAAGGGGAATACGATATTTACACCATACCAAGTGAAGGCGGTGATGAAACACAACTAACTTCTACAAAAGGCTTAAATGACGGCCCTGAATACGATTCTACTGGAGAATACATTTGGTTTAATTCAGTACGAACAGGGCGAATGCAAGCCTATCGAATGAAAGCGAATGGAGAAGAACAAACACAAATCACAGATGATCTTCATTGGAACACTTGGTTCCCACATATTTCTCCTGATAAAAAACACGCGGTCATGATTGCTTATCATGAAAATGATGTAAAGCCAGGTGAACACGTTCCTAATAAAAACGTAGAAATCCGGTTGATTAAAGTAGAAGGCAACCAGTGGAGTTCTCCTGAAACGATTCTCAAGTTTTTTGGCGGCCAAGGCACCATCAACGTCAATTCCTGGGCTCCCGATAGCAAAAGATTTGCTTTCGTTAGTTACCTTTAAGAAAACTGGCATAATAGAAATGGCCCTAAATGGGCCATTTCTATTTTAAATCGAATATAATTATCCTTCTAAAAATGGCTCCTATGACATGAAATCAAGCGACGCCAATTTAGAAGATTATCTTAAAAATTATTCAATCACGGTATCTTCTTCATCTGAAGCAGGAACATATTCTAGGCAATCCTTTTGTATGGATTCAAAGAATAAATCCCTATCACTGCTAGAGAATCCACTTCTTGCTATTTCAAGCAGTCCCACTTCATCGCAGTATCCTAAAGATTGAGAAGAAGGCGTGATCGCTAAACATTCAGCATAATCC
>DATFIA010000120.1:0-5767 GCA_035270545.1 Treponemataceae bacterium | reverse complement strand
GACTTTAAGAAAAATATCAATAAAGAAAGCAAACTGCAAATTGCTGCCAGTATTTTTTCCATTTATGGGTTCGAAGCTCTTAAAAGTGAACTTAAAAAAATTGAATCACTGCACTTTATCTTTACAGATCCCACTTTTTTAGAAGTAGATAAAAAAAGCAAAGAACAGAGACAATTCAAGCTTAATTCCTGTAAACGAGAAAAATCAATCAGTGGAACGGAATTTGAAATAAACCTAAAAAATGAGCTTAAAGGCAAGGCTATTGCTAAAGAGTGCAAAAAATGGATTGAACAGAAAGTCCAATTCAAAACCAATAGTGGAAATAAATACATACAGCCTCATGTAACGCTTATCAATACAGATACCCGTTTTGTGTACATGGGAATAAATGAGTTTAGCAGCGCCGGCTTAGGATATGAAAAAGATAATTCCATCCTTAATCAAATAATTAAAACAGATGACTTTGAAACGACTAAACAATACATACAAAACTTCACAGAAATTTGGAACGACGATTCAGTTTTAACAGATATAACGACAGAAGTTGCAGACTATATCTCAAACCTGTATACAGAAAATTCACCAGAGTTTATGTACTACCTCATCCTCTACAATATTTTCGATGAATTTTTAGAAGACATTTCAGAAGATGAACTCGCGAATGAGAGAACGGGATTCAAAGAGTCAGTTGTCTGGAATAAACTCTATGACTTTCAAAAAGATGCTGTTCTCGGCATCATCAATAAACTTGAGCGCCATAACGGTTGTATTCTTGCGGACAGTGTCGGGCTTGGAAAGACCTTTTCAGCCTTAGGTGTCATTAAATACTATCAAGAGAGGAATCGCTCTATACTGGTGCTGTGCCCCAAAAAACTGGGAGACAACTGGCAAACCTTTTTGAATAACTATGAAGACAATCCCCTTATTAAAGACCGCTTTAATTACGACGTCCTCTACCATACAGACCTATCACGAGAAAAAGGCATATCAAACGGAATCGATTTATCCCGAATCAACTGGGGTAATTACGATCTTGTAGTTATCGACGAATCTCATAACTTTAGAAATAACGATCCCCGCAAAGACCGGGTAACTCGGTATCAAAAACTTCTCAATGAGGTAATGCGAAAGGGAGTTAAGACCAAAGTCCTCATGCTCTCTGCAACTCCGGTAAATAATCGATTCACCGACTTAAAGAACCAGCTTGCCCTCGCCTGGGAAGGTGAAACAGGAATTGCTGATGAGCGAATGGGAACAGAAAAATCTGTTGAAAACATCCTAAAAAACGCTCAAAAAACCTTTAACGACTGGGCAAAACTTCCCGTTGAAGAGCGAACCAGCCAAACCTTACTTGCAAACCTCAACAGCAATTTTGATTTTTTTAAACTTCTCGACAGTGTTACCATTGCCAGAAGTAGAAAGCATATCGAAAAATACTACGATATACACAAAATAGGCAAGTTCCCTACTCGCTTAAAACCAATTACGCATCATGCAGACATTACCAGTCTTGGCGGTTTTATAGAAATATCCGAACTCTACGATCAACTGTCTCGCCTTAATCTAGCTATTTATTCTCCAACTGAATATATTCTCTCACATAAAAGAGCGTTTTACAGCGACTTATACGATACCAGCATCAGCGAAAAAGTGAGCTTTAAGCAGTCTCACCGAGAAAAAAGCCTTCAAACCCTCATGCGAATCAATCTCCTTAAACGCCTTGAAAGCTCAGTCGACTCGTTCCGTATCACACTCCAGAAATTCATTACTGCGAATGAGCTCATCATTGATAAAATAAGGATTTTTGAACAAAAAGGTGGCGATGGTTTTACAGAATCCACCCAAGTAGACGAAATAGACCTCGAATCAGATTATGACGACTTTCAAAATGTCGAAATGACCGTAGGCAATAAAGTACGCGTAAAACTTGCCGACATGAACACCAGCGGCTGGAAGCAAGATCTCCAAGCCGATATCCTCGTTGCAAAGGCTATTTTCAAAGAGATGGCACGGGTAAAACCTGAACACGATACCAAATTACAAGACCTAAAAGCATTCATTACAAAAAAACTACATAATCCCATTAACCCCGGTAATAAAAAAGTTCTTATATTCAGTGCCTTTGCAGATACCGTTAATTATTTGTATGAACATATCTCTGAATATTTTAAGATCGAACACCACATAGCAACGGCAAAAATTACTGGCTCAGACAATAACAAATGCACCTTAAAAATCGACACGAGCTTTAATAATCTTTTAATTAATTTTTCGCCTCGCTCCAAAGAGCGCCGGAATAAAGAAGCTCCTCAAATTGATATTCTCATAGCAACAGACTGTATCTCGGAAGGGCAAAACCTTCAGGACTGCGATACTCTCATAAACTACGACATTCACTGGAATCCGGTACGCATTATTCAGCGTTTTGGGAGAATAGACCGTATTGGGTCAATCAATACGAGTATTCAACTCATCAATTTTTGGCCACAACTCTCCTTAGATGACTATATCAATCTTAAAAATAGAGTCGAAAGCAAAATGCTCATGGTCGACGCTACCGCCACGGGGGAAGACAATGTCCTTACCAATAAATCATCAGATTTACTTTTTAGAAAAAAGCAATTGGAAAAGCTGCAAGAAGAAGTGGTAGATATTGAAGATATGGGCTCCGGTGTATCCATAACAGACTTAGGTTTGAACGATTTCCGTATGGATCTTGTAAATTACATACAAGAAAACGGCTCTCTTGAATCTGCAGCTAACGGTATGCACACAGTTTGTAAAAAAGACCCAGAGCGAGGCATTACAGAAGGGGTTATTTTTGTATTAAAGAACATCAATAATAGTGTTAATATCGACAAGACTAATCAGCTGCACCCATTTTATCTGGTGTATATTAAAGCCGACGGTTCCATCCTTTCGAATCATCTTAATGTGAAACACACGCTCGATATTCTTCGCACTCTCTGTAAAGGTAGAGACGAGCCACTAAAAGAGGTGTATGAGCTTTTTAACGACGAGACAAATGAGGGCAAAGATATGAAAAAGTATTCCGATCTTCTCAATGCTTCTATAGAATCTATTCTTAATGTGAAAGAAGAGTCCGATGTAGAGAGCCTGTTTACTGCAGGGGGAACTACGGCTCTTATGAATACGATAAAAGGCTTGGAAGATTTTGAGCTGCTGGCCTTTGTGGTGGTTAAATAAAATACAAAATTGACATAGAATAATAATAATAGTATTATTATTCTAGTATGAACAATGGAGGTACCAGATGGCATCGTTAAGTGTAAGTTTAAAACCCAAACTTTTGGTAAGGCTCGATGAGTTTGCGGAAAAATATGGGTATACCAAAAGCAGAATAGCTGAAGAAGCAATCACTAAATATTTAACAGAAATGGAAGAAGATAAAGCAGACGCTCACCGTGCAGAAGAAGCATGGAAAGCTTTTGAAGAGAGCGGAGAAAAAGCAATTCCTGCAACAGAGGTATATGAGGCTCTCGGTCTGTGACTATAGAGTATTTGCCTAAAGCGCAAAAACAACTATCCAAACTTGATAAAACAATTCAAAAACATATTAAAAAATACATGGATGAGGTTTCTACTCTTTCTGATGTTCGGTCGCGTGGAAAAGGACTCACCAGTACTCTTTCTGGCTTGTGGCGATACAGGGTTTTAGATTACAGAGTTTTGTGTAAAATCTGTGACGAGAAAGTTGTAATTTTAGTTGTAGAAATAGGACATCGTAAAGAAATATACGACTAAGGCGTTATATGAATGAATTTAAACTGCCTAAAGAAGCTTTTGTTAATACGTTTATTGCAAAGACGAAGTTTTATGAGAAGGCGACTGTAAGCTCAAAGTTGCAAAAAGAGTTTGTAGATACGATTCAAAAGATTACCTGGAAGTATAAGCTGGCGGAAGGCACTATTGGTGTGGCGAAGACTGAGCGTGTTACTGAGATCCAAATTTTCGAGCTTGAGTTAAAAGAGCAGGCAATTCCTAAGAATGTTCTAAAAATCATTGATAAAACTATTCCCTATCAAATTTTGTATCGTTTCATTTATGGTGATAATGTTGCGTACGGGATTACTTTGAAAGAAGATACGTGCGTTGAAATCTACTATTTTTCTGAGTGGAACCAACCGATGTCGTTTGATTTTACGGGAATTGATCTTGAAAAGGTGTATCATAAGTTGGTAAAGGCCTTTGTTCGGGAAGAAGTTCAAAACGAAGGTAGTTTTAGCGATATTATCGAGGCGGATAGTGCAATTAAGGCGTTAGAAGCGGAGATTGTATCATTGGAAGCTAAGATTAATAAAGAAAAACAGTTTAACAGACAGGTTGAGATACATAAGGTGCTGCTGGAGAAGAAGGCAGATTTACGAGCGATTTTGGATGATGTAAGATGAGGAGCTGGTCGCAAATTGTGAGTGATGAATTGCCATTTCAAATGAAGACCATTTTCCCGACCTCGGGAAAACGATGAAGAAACACCCGACCATTTTACCGACGTCGGGAACATGGTGTGGTACAAATTGTACCCCCCCTTATATTTGAAATTAAGGAGCTATTGATATGGCTAAAATAACCGTGCTGGGGACAATGATAAATATCATGAGCGTGAATGAAGATGACTTTATTTCGCTTACTGATATGCTTAAAGCTAAAGATGGTGAGTTTTTTATATCAGATTGGCTTCGTAACCGTAATACAGTGGAATATCTTGGAATTTGGGAAAAAATACATAATCCCGATTTTAATTATGGCGAATTCGCCATAATTAAAAGTCAGGCAGGGTTAAATAGCTATAAAATCAGTGTTAAAGAATGGGTAGAAAAGACAGGGGCGATAGGTTTAAAAGCGACACCAGGCAGATATGGTGGTACGTATGCCCATAAAGATATTGCTTTTGAATTTGGTATGTGGATAAGTGCCGAATTCAAAATATATCTTATAAAAGAGTTTCAACGCCTAAAAGATGAAGAGACCAAGCATCTTGGCTGGGATATTCGCCGAAACCTCACAAAGATTAACTATCGAATTCATACAGACGCTATTAAACAAAACTTGATACCTCCTGAATTATCAAAAAAACAGATACAATTTGTATATGCTACAGAGGCAGATATTTTAAATGTGGCGCTTTTTGGTATGACTGCCAAAGATTGGCGTGCGAAAAACCCTGATTTAAAGGGAAATATACGCGATTACGCCGTTGTATCACAGCTTGTATGTCTTTCTAATCTTGAGAATCTTAATGCGCATTTTATTCAAGAAGGGTTACCGCAAAGTGAACGGTTGTTCAAATTAAACCAGATAGCTATTTCACAAATAAAATTACTTACTGATGATAATAATATAAAAACTTTAGAAATTAAGGGAGATTTGAAATAATGGAAAAACTAAAAATGCAAACACCGGACCTAACGGATAAAAACATAGAGCAGATTGGTGCAATGTTCCCTAATGTGATTACTGAAACCCGTGACGAAAACGGGGAGGTGAAAAAAGCGGTGGACTTTGATCTTTTAAAGCAAGCGTTGTCTAAGAGTTTGGTGGAAGATGACGCTGAGCGGTACCGTTTGGATTGGCCGGGTAAGAAGGCGTCTCTTTTGAAGGCTAATACGCCTATTACGAAGACTCTTCGTCCTTGTGTGGAGGAGAGTTCGGGGAAGGATGGGTCTGCGGGAAAGTTTGATAGTGAGAATCTCTATATTGAGGGCGATAATTTTGAGGTGTTGAAGGTTCTGCAGGAGAGTTATCT
>DATFIA010000119.1:0-12469 GCA_035270545.1 Treponemataceae bacterium | reverse complement strand
TACCAATAGTGAGGGGCTTCTCAGTATTGGTCTGCATATTTTGTCCAAAAATTGCATTTTGTAAAATTAATGTTCTTATTGAAAACAAATCTAAATGTAAAAAATCGCGAATAGCATTTTCTGTATTTCTAAAAAGACTTAACTGGGTAAGTACATCTGAGGAAGTAACTATTAAATCTCGTACAAAATTATCACGAGTTACATCGCCTCTTGTTACCTGTCCAAGAAGGTCAATTATATCTGATTCGGATCGAATAGGGTCAGAAGTAAGAATTGGAGAGAAATTTGAAAGAGGTTGATTTTCTACAGATAAAATGATTCTTATAAGATTACCTTCTGCATCACGTTCACGTATTTCCGCACGTAAGGTTACAAAAGGATCGAAAAGGTCTTGATTTTCGTTAAAAAAAACAGATCCTTCACGTAAATAAAAGTTTCTTTTTAGATAAAAAACCTCTCCACCTCGTAAGCCTGCAGTTCCTTTTATTTGAAAGGAACCGAGTCCAGTGTCTGCAAGTATATGTATAGGTTTTTCGGCTTGGACTAATCCTCTAATAAGAGTGAACTCACCTGGTTGCCATCTGAACTCTACTTTTTTTCCAACCGAAAGTTGTAAGTCGAGAAGAATATTTTTATTGAATGAAATGGTACTTGCATGTTGTTTGTTAAAACCTGTAAATAATACGGCGAGATAGCCTTCTTCATACCCAATTTTTCCTGTCATAGACAAAAGATCATTTGTTAAAAGAAAATCTATATTCGTAGAAATCATTCCTGACGCTCTCATAAAATCATTATCTACATCAATTTTAAAAGCCTGATTCGAATTAGATTCAATATGGGAAGAAATAGTAACAGGAATCCAGCGATCAAAGAGAATATCAGCGTTAATACTTAAAGAACCTTGAGAAGCAGGAATAATAAAAGGAGGAACTACTATTTCTTTTCCTTCTGCAATAATTGAAAAATCGACCGGTCCATTATTATTCTTCATATAACCGGGAACTGTAAAAAAGCACTTTGTAACTTCTAGAATTCCTTGAAAATCTGGATCATTCAATAATCCACTAATAGCAATATTACCCTTTAATTCTCCCTTATTAATTGAAATTAGTTCTAAAGCAGAAACATTCCATAAATTAGACAAATCGGAATAAATATTAGAAACTTGAATATCTAAAAATGATTTTTGAATCGAACCTGTAGACTGAAATTCAATCAAATTACCCACAGCAGAACTAAGAGAAAAGCTTCCATCATCCAAAAGGAATCCAGAAATAGAATCATTTGCTCCAGCATAAAAAGCTGTAATTCCTGGTTCATGAATTAAAGTTGCAGAAAGGTCATGTTCAACAAGAACAGAACCCCAATTAAATTTTGAAACTGTAGACGAAACTGAAAATTTATGTGGCAAAGAGTTGCTAAAAAAATTAGAAAAGGGTTTTTCTACAGAAGGAAGATCAAGAAAGGAATCTAAGTGTAATTCTATGGTAGCGCCAGCGTTTTGATGTCCTAAAACAGCATTCCAGTCTGCTGTTACGTCTGCCTTCATTGTAGAGAGATCTAGTATTCCAGATACAGCAGAAAGAGAATTCCCATTCCAATATGCACCAGTATTAAACATAGAAATACTTTTGTCTTCAAGTACTATTGAACCATGAGCTTCAAGATCGAAGTCAAATAAACGATAGCGAATTTTTTCTATATCTATCGTTGCAAACAAGGTGTCTAGTGAACCTGAAACAGTACTCTGCATTGTTAGTAAATTTTCTTTTTGTTGATCAGAAAATATTCTCATGAGAGGAAACGATTTTAATGAAAAAACTGATTCAAGAAATAGTTCCTCTTTTCCAGAAAGAGATGCAGAAAGAGAATAAGATTCATCAGAAGTTGTAGAATCAAGGAGACAATCAATTACATATCTAGATCCTAAATCATCATTTTTAATGATGCTCAAACCAATACGACCTTCAACAATTGAAAATCCATCTGCTATAGTTACTTCAGGTAAAAATGCACCATTTGAGTCGACATATCCATTAAAAGAAAAAATTGTATCTAAAGGAAATAACCCGGTTACTTCTTCTATAGAAGCAGAATCTGCAATAATTTTCCATGTATCTTTATTTTCGAAAGTAAAGCCAGTATCTATCGAAAGAGAAAAAATTCTTTTATTAATAAATATGGGGAAATCTTTTGTTTGGACTGAACCAGAAACCCCTCCTACAACGTCAAACAAGGCAGAAGCAGCAAGGGAATAATCACCATATACAGATAAAACTCGATTGCTAAATAAACCATTAAAATCGAATGGAATTGTATTAACTAAAAGAGAAGCATTAAATAAAACATCTCCGGTTTGAGCAAAACCTGCAAAAATAGAACCATTTGCATCTATTCCCCACCCTGAATATTGTATATCAAAGAGTTCAATTTCTTCTAAATTTCCCTTTGCGGAGAGCAAAAGATACTCATCCCCAGAGACAAGGGGAGCCATTACAAGTCGTGGACAATTAAAGGATACATCTGAAAAGTCAGAAGAAAAATAAATTTCTGTTGTCATAGCGTATCTATTTAATACAGGTATTATGTTAATTTCATTAGATAATTTTTTACTAACGATACCCTGAATGAGGGAAAACGAATCAAAAACGCTAATTGCGTCTAATGCAATATATCCTTGTAAAAAGGATTGAGTATCTCTAATTAACGAAGCTTGAGCCGAAATTCTTCCAGTTGAATCACGTGCAGAAAATAAGAAATCGATAGTAGTCGTATCATGTTGAATGGAAAGATCAACAGATGAATACAAAGCACTATTTATCTTTAATACTGGAATTATACAAGAAAATCCCGTTCCTAAGGGATGAAAATAGAGGTCTCCTGATATAAAAGTACCATCGGGTAATATAAGTTTTTGAATTGAAGCAAAGCCTTCAGGTATAATTTTTTTATAATTATACACAAGTTCTGCAGATATATTTATATTTTTACCTTGAGCCTGTAATAATTTTAACTCAAACTCATCGCCAGAGAGAATACCTTTTGAGGCAATACTACCTCCTCCATAAAATGTAGCTGGTATTAATGCTTGTAATTCATAATCAAGAACAATAGGAAAGTCTTTTTCTTTAGTAAAATGAAAAACTCCAGAAACTTCAGATTCTGAAAGGTTAGAAAGAAAAATATTTTTTGTTTTAATACTTATCCACTTAAAAGGAAGCAATCGTTCACACTGCAGACGGGCATCTATTCTTTTTTCTTCAATATTCCACGTAAGCTGTATATCTACAGGTTGCAAATCTTGAACCGTATTTACAGTAAGTGTACCTGAATTATAAACTGCAATAACGGATAACCGGGAAACGCTTGCCAGGGGCGAATCAAAGGAATGGAGCAATACAGTAGAAATTCCTCGACTAAAAGAGCGATGTAACGAACCATTTATTGTCACGTTTCCTGAAATATTCTTCAAAGAATCGCTTGAGGGTTTAGAATAAATAAAATGCGTTTCTAAATTATAATTAAAGTCTTCTTCAATAACACCTACGGTTCCAAAAGATATAAACACAGAAAGATTTTGTTCAGGATCAACATAATTTAACGAAATATTACGAATTATAATTTCAGTATTTGAAAGATCCAAAACGAAGGATTTTTTATTATGGGTAGAATCTTCATTTTTGCGTTCTGCTAAAGTTTTTTGTATATAGCTGAGTATGTCGCTATTATCTTGAAGTGAAAAACGTAAGTTTCCATTATTTATTTCTATTTTCTCAATTGCCGAAGAAAAATTTCCTGTAATAATCTTAAAAAGGCTATAGGTAATTGAAGCTTGTTCAATCGATGCGAGAATTGTACCAGAGGAAGGATCAAATATCTCTAAATTAGTAATCTGAATTGATTGAAGAATAGAAGGAGACAATGACTCATATCTCACTTGCAAACCAGTTTCAATTTCAATGTTACTTATCAAATTATCCCGAATTTTTATTATAACGTTATCAAACTGATCAGACAGAGGCTTTACTAACAGAAAAGTCCCTGCCAGTAAAGCAAAAAACAAGAGTAGTTGAAAACTATAATGGTACCAGGAACGTTTCATGCCAATATAGAATCATAACAGAAAATAAGCTATTATCATATAATGATATTACGTAATTTTGTTGTTTTTGAAGGCATTGATGGAACTGGAACGACGACACAGTTTCAACTTCTAAAAAAGAAATTTATTGAAAACAAAACTGATTCTTCTACCGTTTTTACTTTTGAACCAACACAGGGTGAAATAGGACAATTAATTAGAAAAGGTCTTTCTGGAAGCCCTTCTTTTGAACCCGAAACAATGGCACGTCTCTTTTCTGCAGATAGATGTGAACATATGTATGGTTCTGGTGGCATAATTGAAGAATTGAATCAAGGAAAGGCTGTTTTTTGTGACAGATATGTTTTTTCTAGTCTTGCGTATCAGAGCACTGCAGGAGATAGGCAACTCACAGCAGAATTAAATGCACATTTTCCTCTACCAGAATATCTTTTTTATTTTCATATTGATGCAGATGCTGCAATGGATCGAGTAGAAAAGAGAGCTCAATCATTAGAGATTTATGAAAAACGAGAGTTTCAAAGAGAAGTTCTTAAAGCATATTCAGCAATTTTAGAAGATTTTTCCAAAAAAGAATCTAAAATGAAAATTATTGTTATAAATGCGACAGATAAAATTGAAACAATTTCTGAAAAGATATGGAGTGTTGTGTCAAATCTGCCGAAAATTGAATAATGAGATTAACTTTTAATAAAAATTATATTTTAAACTTCTCTCTTTTCATATTATTACTTTCTTTTGTATTACCTGTTTCAGCATATACAATACGATACAAAGAAGAGTTTTATGACTTATATCACATACATTATAATCAAGATCCCGACGATATCATGGAAAACATATATTGGCTCGAACGAGCAATTGAAGCTGATTTTAGTAACCCCCTCTATGCAAAAGGAAAAATTACAACAAAAAAAGACTGGGAAAAATATAGATTTCTTTTTATGATGCATCTTAATTTGAAAATGGTAGAACAACATCTCCGTCTAGGTTCTAAATGGGATAAACAAATAGCTTATTTTTATAATGCCCCTTGGAAAGCACAAAACATTGAAAGCCTTTCAACAGCCGAAGTTTGTTATAATACCGGCTTATATTATTGGAAAGAGGCAAAGATTTGGGCAGAAAAAGCAAATGTAAAAGAATTTCGTTTTCTTTTTTTAACCGATTTGCAATCATGGGAAGATGAAAGAGAAAAAATTTCAAATGGAAAACTCGATTATAACCGTACAATTGAAAGAGAATTAGCGAGATTGGAAAAAGTACGCTCTGAATTCCTTGCAATGGATTCCAATACTTACTAAAATAGCCTCATGGATATATTTAAATTTTCTGTTTCTACCGGTGAGGTTTCAATACTTTTTCACAATCAAATAACTGTTCCTTCGATTCCCTCTTCAGGTGGAATATATATTGTAGATACTAACACCTACCCTCTTTTACAAAAAGCGTTAGGTTATTCGCCAGAAGCACCCCTGGTAATTCTTCCTTGTGGTGAATCTGAAAAAAATTTCACATCAATTGAAAAAATTCTCAAAGCAGCACTTCAAACATCTCTTGGAAGAGATAGTTTGTTTGTAGGTTTTGGAGGCGGTGTGGTTACCGATATGACAGCCTTTGCAGCTTCATTATATATGAGAGGTGCAAGATTAGAGCTAGTGCCAACCACATTATTAGCAATGGCAGATGCAGCTGTAGGCGGTAAAACAGGAATTGACTATGAAAATTTCAAAAACTCTATTGGCACTTTCTACCCTGCAGATAAAATACATATTTCCATATCTGCACTTAAAACACTGAGTGAAACTGAATTTAGGTCTGGACTAGCAGAGGTTATTAAAACTGCTTTGTTATACGATTCTGAACTATTCTCAATAATGAAAGAAAAAAAAGAGGGAATATTGGCGAGAGACCCATCCTTACTTCTCGATATCGTGAGTAGATGTGTTATAGCAAAGGCACGAGTAGTAGAAAGAGATTTGAGAGAATCGGGAGAACGCATGTTTCTTAATTTAGGACATACCTTTGGTCATGCTCTAGAAAGTGTAGCAGGCTTTGGCAGAATACCTCATGGAGATGCCGTAGCCTGGGGAATTGCGAGAGCCTTTGAATTGGGCATTAAAATGAATGTAACAGATGCTACTTACAAAGCAGAAGTGATTCCTGTTCTTGAATCCTATGGATGGTCAACCGCTCCTGTTCACCCTGTAATACAATCTGATATTAATTCTGGCCTTTTTGATAAAACAAAAATACCTCAATTATTATTATCTGCAATGAAAAATGATAAAAAGAAAAAAGACGGAAATATACGCTTTATTCTTCAGAGAAAAATGAACGAGACCCTAGTCACAGAAGTATCAGATCCAAAGGTTCTGGAAGTCCTTTTATGAGTTTATATCTAGATTGGGCGGCATCTAGCCCCCCAGAGAGTGAAATCATAAAAGATTCTTATGTATTATCTTGTGAGGCATTTGGAAATCCTTCTAGTATTCATGAATTTGGTAGGGAGTCCGCCAAATATCTTTCTATTGCTCGTGAAAGGGCCGCTTCATGTCTTGGCGTTTTACCTCAAACACTTTACTTTACTTCAGGTGGGACGGAATCAAATCATATCCCCCTTATTTCACTTATACAAAGACCAGTAAAAGGTTCAATAGCTATTAGTTCTATAGAGCATCCTGCTATAATTGAACAAGCTCGGATGTTGGAACTACAAGGTTGGAAAATTCTTCCTATAACTTGTGATACTGAAGGTTTTATTTCTCCCGAAACAGTACTTAATACCATACAAAATGATACCGCTCTTGTTGCGGTGATGGCAGTAAACAATGAAACAGGTGCTATACAAAGAGTAGAAGAGATTGGAAAAGTCTTGCAAAATGTTTCAAAAAATAAAAGAAAACCACACTTTCATGTCGATGCAGTTCAAGCTATTGGAAAGATTCCTTTTTCTTGTTCCACAGAAAACATAGATTCTGTCGCAATTTCTGCACATAAAATAGGAGGACCTAAAGGTACTGGTATCTTGTATTTAAATCGTCGAATAGAGCCTTTTATTCGAGGTGGTGGTCAAGAAAATGGGCTTCGCCCTGGAACAGAAAACCTTGCAGGTGCTTGGGCTATTTCTCTGTGTCTTGAAAAGACAATGAAATTATTAGCTGAATCATCTCAACATACCGTAATGAATACACTTATACAAAACATGCGAACAATAGAAGATGTAAAAATTATTCCTGAAACTCGACTAGAAAACGACACTCGTTTTTCTCCTTGGATTCTGCAAGTAACAAATTCTAAAATACCTGGAGAAGTTCTTGTAAGATCCTTTTCAGATCATGGAATTTATATTTCGACGGGCTCTGCCTGTTCAGCAAGAAAAAATATACGACCAGTACTTGAGGCAATGAAGGTATCCATAAAAGACCAAAAAAATGCTATTCGAATTTCTTTTGGAAACTCAACCAAAATTGAAGATATTCTAAGCTTCACAGATATATTTCAAAAAATAATAAAAACCCTCTAAGGAGACAAAATGAAATCGGTAATATATTTAGTAAAAGTTGGAGAACTCACTTTAAAAAGTGGTAATATTAAAGACTTTGAGCAGAGACTTGTTCAAAACACTCGACTTATGCTTGACGGATGCAAGATTAGAATACAAATACGAGCAGGGAGAATGTATGTTCGAGGTCCTGTAGATTCAGCACCCTTGATAGAAAAAGCTCTTCACCATTTAATTGGAATTACTGGATGGGCTAAAGCTCAACAAGTAGAAAAAGATATTGAATCATTAAAAGCTGCGGTTCTTATAGAAGCTGAAAAAGCAGTTGCAAGTGGAAAAAAAACATTTAAGATTGAATCAAGACGAGCAGACAAAACATTTCCCTTTAGCTCATATGAAATATCCCGTTTAACCGGTGAGGTTGTTCATGATAAAGGAATACTATCTGTTAATGTCCATAATCCAGATGTAGTAATAACAGTAGAGGTGCGTGAAAAAGCATTTGTATATGGGCAGCAAAATATTGGAAACAGAGGTCTTCCCTGTGGTACTGAAGGAAAAGGGCTGCTGTTACTTTCCGGTGGAATTGATTCACCTGTTGCAGGATACAGAATGCTTAGAAGAGGAATGAAAATTGATTGCTTGTACTTTCATTCGCCCCCCTATACTTCGCCAGAAGCTCTAGAAAAAGTTGAAAACCTCGCACGCCGACTTTCTCTCTATGGAATTGGTACTCGTCTCAGTATTGTATCTTTTACAGCCGTTCAACAGCGTATTCGCGAGAGCTCTCCTAGCAATTACGGCACTCTATTGCAGCGCATGTGTATGATGAAAATTGCAAACATGCTGTGCTCCTTTATTGGTGCAAAGGCAATTATTACAGGGGAAAGCCTTGGACAAGTTGCAAGTCAAACTATTGAAAATCTTACTGTAACCAATGCTTATGCCGATTATCCTGTTCTACGCCCATTAATAGGACTCGATAAAGAAGAGATAATAGCAACGGCTAAAACTATAGACACCTATGATATATCAATACTTCCGTATGATGATTGTTGTGTCCTTTTTTCACCTAAACATCCAATTCTCAAGGCACAACTTCAAGAAGCGAATGAAATATACAGAAAAATGGATATTGATGAATTATTAGAAAAAGAATTCAAAGAACGTGAACACAAACGTTTTGGATGGAAAGAATATTAATTTACCACTTTTTCCGGAGGAACTAAGGCATCTGTTGCTTTTTTTTCAATGACAACAAGAGATGATATAATAGAGCTTTCCGGAAATTTTTCTCGAAGTGATAAAGAGAGATCTAGTACATTTTGATAGTTTTTACAAAGAAGTAAGATTTTCGCATAGGCCAGTCCTGACTCAGGATCATCAGCATTTTTTTCATACAAGTCGTGATATAAAAGAGAGGCTTCTGCCACCTCACCCTTAGCTGCAAGAGCATAGGCAAGAGCAGATGCAACTATCATATTTTCTGGGTCGCGTTGGAGCAGAGTTTTCAATAAAAGCACAGATTCATCCCATTTACCTAAGAAAGCATACATTCTTGCCATGCCGTATTCTGCAGCATTTCTGTAATAAGGATATTTTTGAGCTTGAGAATAAAAAGTGAGGGCCATTTCATATTTCGAAAGGCCCGCATATCCATTTGCTAGTTCCATATAATTTTCTGGCGATACAGAGTTAGATGGCTTCATTGTTGCACAAGAACTGAGTATTAAAATAAAGAATAAGAAACTAACAAAAGATCTCATTAATGAGGGCCAAGTACAATATGTTCAATTTGTCTCAACTGAGAGCGATACAAACCAGCAATATCTGATCCATAATCTGCTACTAATTGTATAATATTTCTCGGTGTTTCTTCAGTATCCTTGCCATTAATTCTATCTCCTGCATCGCCTAATCCAGGCATTATATAGGCAGAAGAATTAAGAACAGGATCCATCCATAGAGTATATACAGTACAATTATCGAGAGCTCGAACAACTCGAAGAGCACCTTTAAGTGCAGAAATTACATTAAAGAAACTAATAGATTTGGGTTTAATTCCCTTTTCAATAAGATATTTTACAACTGTAACCAAGCTACCACCAGTTGCGTTCATAGGGTCTGCAAAAATAAGATCTTTTCCATTCATATCTTCAATATTGAAATACGACTTATCAAGGTCAAGTATGTATTCCATGTTGTTTTCTTTTTTTGAATCATCTCGTTTGATCTTAAACAATGCAAAAGGTGTGACATATCCATGAGAAGAATATTCTTCAATTTCCTTAGACATTATCATAGAAGGTAACAAGGCGCCTCGAAGCATTACGCACATTACTGAGTTTTCAATTTTATAATCAATATCAGGAATTTTATGAACTGCATAATTTTGTACTGGAGCGGCAACAGGCGTTTTAACCACAAGATAATTTTTATTATCGGAATGATTACAATTATAAGCTAATCTAAAAAGCATTTCATAGGCACGTTGTATGTAGTACACAAACTCATTGTGACCTGTTTTTATATCTCTAAGCTTTGCAATTACCCGGGAAGCTTCAGCATGGCTTTGCTCTTCTGTTTCAAAAGAATATACCTGTATTCCTGGAGCCTCTTTGCATATTTCTTGCATAACATGGCCCATTTCATTGTATATTTCGATAACTCTTTTTTCTTCATTGGCAAGAGTAGAGCTAAACCCACCAGCAGCTAAAATTTTAAATGAATCCATTGCACGGGCATAGAGGCTATCCATTGTATCGAGATAATGAATATCTTTTTCTGTTAAATATCCATCTAATGAATCAGCACCTACTACAACCTTAGCCATAAAAATCTCCTCTAATTAAACATTTGGATGGTGGCATAAAAAAGCCGTTCCAAAAGGAACGGCCTTATTAAATTTTACTTAAACCACATTCTAAATCCTGCAGAAACAGGAAAGAATATATTGCTCGTTCCAAAAGATGGAATAAATCTTAATCCAAAAGATGGAGCGATCATTAAAAATGGTTCAAAAAAACCATTTGCAAGAAAGGTATTTAGTCCAAAAGGAATTCTAAATCCTCCAGTAATTTGGAATTCATCACCAAAGAACATATTTGTGTAAAAACCTACACCAAAAAAGCCCATTATAGAAACTTTACCAAGATTACCAAGGCTATTATTAACAACCCAATAGTCACCAGTTATTCCAATACTTGTATTGTCACCGGCGTACCAGTTTCCAGCAAACACCAAAGGAATACCATCAAATTTAGCAGTTAAGGCAACTCCAGGATTAAACACTTTTCCAGCATTACCATTAAATTGCAACCCAACACCGAAGGCAAAAAGCCCTGTTGCTGAAAAAATAAAAAGGACAGAAATTAAACACATTATTTTCTTTTTCATTATTGTCTCCTATAAAATAAGTAACCCCATTATAATATAAATACAATTGTATAACAATATCTTAGCCCTATTTTACTAATCCTTGCTAAGCAAGGTTGATGCCTCCAAGGCAATGTCTTTTTCTGGACAATATGCAGCAATTACAGACCAAACATGTCTTCCTTGCTCTCTCATATCGGACCGTATTAATATTTTTCCAAATAATAAAAAAGAATCCCATACACCTGCAGATCTTGCCCATTCTTTCAGTTCTGAATTTTTCCCTATTCGAGTAAAAAGATCTTTCAAAGAAGAATATTCCCATGAAAAATCGTATTCATTTAATGCTGCAGATAACTGCGTTACAGATATAATTGAAGATAAAGCACTTGCAGCTAAAGCGCGATTGTCAAAATCATTCTTGTTATAATAATACGTTGCTAACATTTGATACGCGAGCAGTCCTTTAAGATAATTATGCCGGTATAAAAGAAAAAATTTATCTGAAGTTTTTTCAGTATCAAGAGTACGAAGCATTGCGGAAAGCATAGGGGTCAATGGTTTCGTTTGGCTGTATACAGAATCTTCACTCACTATTCTGAGAAGATAGTTTTCCATAAGACCTGTGTTTCCAGAAAATTGGGATAGATCTGCCATTCGATATAAAATGGTAAATCTCTCTTCAGGTATATCCATTACTTCATAATTATTGAGAGCTTTTTGATAATAATTTAAGGCTAAACTTACTTCCCCTTCTAATTCGTAAATTCTACCTGTTAAATAATCTGCTTCTGGATATACTCCACGAATTTCCAACCACTTTAAGACTGCAGACATTGAATTTGAAAAAGAAGAGGGGGGATTAGTCAAAAAAATTGAATCTAATATAGTAATTGCAGTGACATCATTACGCTCAAGTAACACAGACCGAATTGCGGACAAATCGTCCTTTTCCTTTTTTACCTGCATGGGAATAAGAGAGTTTGCCAATTCATTACGCATAAACTGATTTTTATCACGATGTATTTGCCTGGCTTTTTCACAAAGATGTAAGGCTTCACCTGGGTTATTATGCTCAAAAGCAATCCATGCTTGTGATAATACACGCCAAGATTCTTCACTCTCACTTGCAATGCATGGAAAAAATAAAACTATAATAAAAAAACAAACTGCATACCATTTTAGTTTTCTCACAACTTAGATAACTCCTCGCGAAAAGCTTTGTCGGCAGCGGCAAAACCGTCTGCTGTAGATATTGTATGAACTGTTTGACCTTTCCTGAAAATGAGAATACTATCTCCGGCTCCAGTAATACCAAGATCAGCATGTTTTGCCTCTCCCGGTCCATTTACAACACAGCCCATAACAGCAATGGTAACATTTTTTTTAAGAGAAAAAAGTTCGTTTTGCCACCTTGAAACAAAACCATGAACATCAAAACCATTTCTGCCACAACGTGGGCAAGAAACTATTCTAACTCCTCC
>DATFIA010000118.1:0-2101 GCA_035270545.1 Treponemataceae bacterium | reverse complement strand
TGTCAATGTATCCTATAGATTCTATTTCCTCTAATATTCATACATTAAAAGATGAATATATAGGCGAAAGTAGAAACCCTAAAATAACTATGTCATTTGAACATTTTTTAGCAATATCCCTAGATTGTTTTTTGAGAGATTTATCTATAGGGGGTTACTTAAAACAGAGAAAAGATTATATTTTAAGCCATCCAAAAGCGAGACTGGATGTCAATGAGATAGATTTATTTTATCAAATCACTAACAAAAATAACAAATCATTACTTTCAGAGTTTTCAGAAAAAGGTATGTTTAAAATGTTTAATAGGGGGTGCGGACGTTTTGTTGGACTTTTCAAACAGCCAACCCCAGACTTCTTCTGTAGTCTAACGGACTCATTCCTCCAAGTGATAGCTTAATCCGTTTTTCAGCATACCACTTTATGTATTTATCAAGTTCCTCTATGAACTGACCTATTGTAACACCAGTCCATGAGTAACCATAAAACATTTCATTTTTAAGCCTGCCAAAGAAACCTTCACAGGCAGAGTTATCAGGTGAGCAACCTTTTTTTGACATTGACCGTGTAAGCCCAGACCCTTCCATCCGTTCAATCCAGCCTGGCCAACGGTAATGGCAGCCGCGGTCAGAATGTAAGATGGGTTTTTCATCTTCGTCAAGTGATAGAATAGCTTCATCAAGCATAGTGTTAACCAGTTCTGCACTAGGTGATGTTCCAATAGTCCAGCTTACTGGGAGTCCATCAAAACAATCTATAATTGGAGATAAGTACACTTTTCCAGCAGGGATATGAAACTCTGTTATGTCTGTCAACCACTTATGATTGGGCTTTTCTGCATGAAACTCGCGATTGACTATATTTTCAACCTCAGGACTTAATTCTCCTTTGTAGGAGCTATATTTCTTTCGTTTGATATTGGGGACTACTAGATTTTCCTCTTTCATGATCCGACGAATTACCTTTTCGGACACTATCGTTCCCACAGAGCTAATAACAGAATGGATTCTGCGATATCCATATCTGCTTGATGATTCTTCAAAAACGTTTTTTACTTTAGCCTTTAAATCGGCATATTTATCTGTATTAATCGATATTATCTGATAGCAATAGCTACTTTTGGCCATACGAATGATTTCGAGAAGTTCCCTTAGTTGATAAACTTCTCGCAGGGCACTAATAATTATGGCCTTCTCACGGTTTGTGAGGGTTTGAAGGTTAATGCCCTGGTCTTTTTTTATAATCTCAGCTGCCTTTTCATAGATATCACGCTCTATCTTTAAGCGACGGACTTCTTTCTGAAGCTCAGTAACTTGTGTTGCAAGATTATCTTTCTCTGAACGAAGCTCTGATACTTCTTCTTCGTTGGAGTGAGTATTTATTGTTTTATTGGATTTCTTATTGCTCATTGAATGTACACGCTCCTCCTTAAGAAGCTGACTTCTCCAGTTGTAGAGATTTTCTCTTGTTGTTCCATGCTCAGCTGCAACCTCTTTGGCTGACTTGCTACGGGAACACAGGGAAATGACAGCCTGTTCTTTCTGCTCACGTGTATATTTTACAACAGCTCCACCAGATCGGCAATGCCTCTTTTTCTCTGGTGCAAGCTCAAATATCCATTTATTCAACATTGGGCGGCTGGGATAGCCAAGTTTCTTTACGGTTCGAGAAACACATTTGCCATGCTCAAGATAATAATTGACAGCTCTTTGTTTTTCCTCTTCTGAAAATTTGGGCTGCTTAATAAAATCTCGGTGAAGATCTCCATTCTGTGAATACTCGTTGTACCAGTTCCAAAGAGATTCCCTAGAGGGATATCCCAACTCGCGGATTACAGTAGAATAACTCAAGTCATACTGTATTAATAGTTTTACTGCTTTTATTCGTTCTTCATATGAGAACATGCGGCACCTCCTAACTCAAATCAAGTCCAGGATTTTGTCCGCACCCCCAACATATGGAAGATAAGAATCTGGACTTTCTAAATGATCTGCTTCCATGGTCAGAAGCACTTCCGGAATCCTGCAAAAAGCAAAAACAATAGATCATATGCCGCCATTATCTGGCGGCTTTCATTGGCTGTGAGTACTCATGGTTTACCGC
>DATFIA010000117.1:0-2340 GCA_035270545.1 Treponemataceae bacterium | reverse complement strand
GGCGAAGGCTGTGGTCACTTAAAAGAAGATATGTGTATACAGCTTGGCCATGCAGCCGAATATTACATTCGAACTGGTAGAGGCCGAGAAATTACTCGCCAAGAAGCCCAAGAAATTATTCTTCGTGCAGAAGAAAATGGTCTCATGCACCAAATTCCCAATCTTGACGGTTCTGGAAAAACACATGCAATTTGCAATTGTTGCGGATGTTCCTGTCTCGCCTTGCGAACCTCAGCAATGTTTACAAACGTCGACATGTCTCGCTCAAATTATGTTGCAGAAGTCGATTCAGATAAATGTGTTGCCTGTGGCGAATGCGTTGAAAACTGTCCTGTAAACGCAGTTGTGCTTGGCCAAAAAATATGCACCAACACACCAATTCCTGAAGTTGTTAAAGAAAATCCACGAGACACAGAGTGGGGTCCAGAGCGCTGGAATGCAGATTATCGTATTAACCGCAAAAATGTTGTTGAGACGGGAACCAGTCCTTGTAAAACAGAATGCCCAGCTCATATTTCAGTCCAAGGCTATATAAAACTCGCAGCCCAGGGAAAATACAGAGAAGCTCTTGAACTCATCAAAAAAGAAAACCCCTTCCCTGCAGTTTGTGGTCGTGTGTGCCCCCATAATTGTGAAACAGCCTGTACACGCGGCGATTTAGACGATCCTCTTGCAATAGACGAAATTAAAAAGTTTATAGCGGAGCAAGATTTAAACAGTGAGCACCGCTATGTGCCAAAAAAACGTCACGATTATGGCAAAAAAATTGCAATAGTTGGAGCTGGTCCTGCTGGTATTTCATGTGCCTATTATTTAGCAATAGACGGTTATAAAGTGACTGTTTTCGAAAAACAGAAAACACTCGGTGGAATGTTAACCCTCGGTATCCCATCTTTCCGTTTGGAAAAAGATGTCGTAAAAGCCGAAATTGATATTTTAAGAGAAATGGGTGTTGAGTTTAAAACCGGCGTAGAAGTTGGAAAAGATGTTTCACTTCAAGATTTACGAAACCAAGGTTTTAAGGCTTTCTATCTTGCAATTGGTGCGCAAAAGGGACGAAAAATTGGCATAGAAGGTGAAGACGCTCAAGGCGTATTTACTGGAGTTGAATTTATTCTCTCGGTAAACCTTGGCGAAGATATACAGCTTTCTGGAAATGCAATCGTTATTGGTGGTGGAAACGTTGCGATAGACGTAGCTCGAAGTGCAACTCGAGTAGGGGCAGAAACAGTATCTATGTACTGCCTCGAAGAGCGAAAAGAAATGCCTGCTGCAGTCGATGAAATCGAAGAAGCAGAGGGAGAGGGAATTGTAATTAACAATTCTTGGGGTCCAAAACGAATTTTGACAGAAAATGGCAAAGTAACCGGTGTTGAATTCAAAAAATGTCTCTCTGTTTTCGACGAAAACAAACGGTTTAGTCCAAAATACGACGAAAACGAAACCATTATCGTAAAAGCAGATTCTGTACTTCTTTCTGTTGGCCAAGCCATTGACTGGGGCAACCTCATTGCAGACAGTGCAATCGAGCTCAATCCCAACAAGACCATTAAAGCAGACCCTTTTACCTATCAAACAGGGCAGAGCGACGTTTTTGCCGGTGGCGACGTATATACCGGCCCTCGTTTTGCAATCGATGCAATAGCAGCCGGAAAACAAGCAGCAATTTCAATTCACCGCTTCGTACAACCAGGTCAAAGCTTAGTATTTGGCCGCGACAGAAGAGAATATATTTCTTTAGACAAAGACAATATTAATCTCGACGGCTACGACAGTATTCCTCGTCAAAAACCCGCACACGATACCTCAGTAGCTGCCCAAAAGACCTTTGCCGATACACGCTTACCATTTACCGAAGAACAAATGAAAAAAGAAACTGAGCGGTGTCTTGGTTGTGGAGCGGCAAAAATAGATGAGTTTATGTGCGTAGGCTGTGGACAATGCACAACTAAGTGTAAGTTCGATGCAATCTCCTTGGTTCGAAAATACAATGCACCTGGCGTTTCCTATGAAAAACTCAAACCTGTTGTTATTAAAACTGTCTTAAAACGTAAAGGTAAAATTGCTATTAAAAAAATAACAAACGTTTTGACTGGTAAATAAAAAGGGGGAACACCTTTTCGTAAAATAGATAGTGCACCAAAAGTGTTCTGTTCTATTTTACGCAGCTCCCCCTCGATCCGAAATCCTCGCGCGCTTTTTATAAGCGCACTCCGGTTTTCTCCTCGACCCCCTCGTCTTTCGCCCCTTGTTGTGTTTTCATACGCGGCAGGACGGTACCCCGTCCTGATGGCTCCGCGCGAGGACGTTCGCTACCCATACTTCTTTCTGCCTCAATTT
>DATFIA010000116.1:0-3428 GCA_035270545.1 Treponemataceae bacterium | reverse complement strand
AGAGATACAGAGGTTGTTCCTTGTTGTATTTTTTCATAAATTCCACTTTTCATTCCAGCTATAATTTTTGCACCGGTTAAAGAAGACGAATTTATTACACAGGGCCATTGAGACCCAAGTGCTTTTATAAACACTTCTTGAGGTATCAAGGCTGTTGCTTTGATTACCTCTTTAGAGAACGTAACATCTATATTTTGATACAATTCGTAATAACGAGCTAATTGTTGGCTTGTTGCGTATCCCATACTATTTAATATAATAGAGGGCTTCTGTCAAAAGGTCAATCGAGATAAAAAAGCAAAAGGATTTTTAAGAGCAAGTGTTATACATTTGTATAAAAAAAACCCGTGCTAAACGTATTTCGTTTTGCTACGGGTTTTGTTAGAAAAATTAAGAACTTAAAGAATTAAAATCCTTTGTGTTCAGTAGGTTTCCGGGTTTTTTTCATGAGTTTCCGGCGGAGAGCCTTATTTTTCCGGTTAAGGATGGTGGAGGGCTTCTCATAATATTCACGTTTTTTCCATTCGCGAATAATACCTTCTTTTTCTACCATGCGCTTAAAGCGCTTGATTGCTTTTTCGAGGTTTTCTGAATCGTCTACTACGATATGTGCCATGTTAAAATCACCTCCCCTCGGTCCGACCGTCAGTATCTTATTACTCTACCTGAAATAAACGATGAAAGTCAAGGTACAGCTTTGTAGAAGAAGGTTTTACCTGTAAACCAGTCGGGTGAAACAGCTATGGTTGCAACGCGAAATTCCCAGTGGAGATGAGGGCCTGTTGAAAGTCCTGTTGAACCTGATCGGGCAATCAATGTTCCAGTTCTTACTTGTTCTCCTTCGCTGGTCAATAGGGCATCGAGGTGGTAATATAAACTGTACACGCCACTCATATGCTCTATGACAATAGTTAGACCAGTACTAATGCGTTCGCAGGCCATAACGACAATTCCGTCGCCTGCGGAAAAAACAGCGGTGCCTGTGGGAACGCCAAAATCTATACCCCAGTGAACTGATGTACTCTGAGTTCCATTTGAATATTTGTATATTCTTTGATCTCCAAAAAGGGAGGTTCTGCGAGTTGCTTTAACAGGTGAATCCCAGGGACCTAAAAATACGTAAGCATCTGGGCGACTTGTGTTAAGTATTTCATTTAATGTGTTAATTTGATCCATTCTAGTTACGCTTGTATCAGTTTTTATTGCAGTATTTGTAGGATTTAATGCAATGGTTTCACTAACAAAATTAAATTTAGTAATTTCTACCTGAATAATTTTGGCAAATGGCCGCCCTTCTAAAACACCGGTGACGTGAATACTTGCAGTTCCTTCACGTGCATCTGTTGGAACGGGAAGAAGTATAAGGTAGGTATATAACTCACCTGGTAGAGCAGTACCTTCGCAACGAGCAATGGCTCTATTTGAGCTATCCTTAAAACTAGCCATAGGATATTCAATTATAGTGTCACTCTGCAAATAAAGGGGAATACAGGTTCCTTGGGCTGTTTTTACAGGGGAATCATACCGTATTTTAGCTATTTCACTTGCTATAACGCTTTGTAAACTAAGTAATAAAACAAGAGCACATATAGATTTTGAAAATAACGCTATGTTCTTTGAATAAAGATTCATGATTTTTTGATATCTTTAAGAATCATTTGTGGTGTTTCTGAGCCATTAAAAGTATTCCTGCTTACTTGGAATACTGCATCAATATTGTCTCCTACTGCAAAGTCTCGGTTAAGACGATCTGCAGATTGCCAGAAAATTGCAGGCCACTTGAACTTTCCACAGTCGAAGGTAAGCTTGAGGTGTTGCTTTTCAGTCTTTCCCATAATATCTGCAGAGATAACCTTCATTTTACGTGCAAGAAAGATTAATTGATCGTTCCCTTCTCCGTAGGGTTCAAACTTATCTGTGAGGTCAAGCAAGGCGGGGCTAAGAAAGTCATGAGGAATTTCAGCATCTATCACAATTTCTTCATCTCCACTTTTATTGGGAAATTCTATTATTGCAGAGAGTTGTGTTATACGTGTCTTAAATTCTTCGAGTTTATCTTTATTTAAACTAAAACCTGCTGCAAAGGCATGCCCACCATGGTCTAGAAAAAGATCCGAACAGGGACGTAATAGTGTTTCCAGATGCAGACCTCGTGCAGATCTCATTGAGCCCACGGCAGTCCCATCTTCCATAAAACACACAACTATGGCGGGAGTGTTAAAGCAGTTAGAAAGCTTGTTTGCCATAATACCAGTAACTCCGCGGTGAATATCTGCACTAGCTGCGAATACGAGGTTCGAATTAAGTCTTGTAAGACTTTCCCTTGCAAGGGGTTCAACAATACTCCAACTATCACTGCCCATAACTTTTCTCTCTGTATTAAGATCAATAATCTGTTCAGAAAGGTTTTTTCTCTCTATAGGATCTTCAGAGAGGAAAAGACGGACAGCTATTTCGGGCTTCCCCATTCGTCCAGTTGCATTCACAGCTGGTGATATTTGCCAAGCAAGATCTGTGGTCCCTATTTTTTTTCCTAAAAGCTTTTGTCTCGCAAGAAGTTCAGATAATCCATTTCGAGGATTTAAATTTATAGCTTCGAGACCCTTTTTTACGAGAATACGATTCTCATTTTTGAGGGGCATGAGATCCGCTAGAGTTCCGAGGGCCACAAGTTGAAGTTCTTCAGTTTCTCGTTTTCCAAAAACAGCATTTCTTTTTTGTACAAAGGTTATAAATATATTTAAGAATCCGTCGAGTTCGCTTACGGGTTTTTCAGAATATCGGGCAATTCGTGAGAGTTCTTTTAATTTAAGGAGACTCATTCCTTTTACGGGCGGTATTTCTTTTGAAATTTCAGGAGCTATATCCATGAAATTGAATTCGACCCCTTTACCAAAAATCTTTTCCATTTGTTTTGTTATTAATGGAGCATCCCATACCATTATTTGTTGACCTTGTAGAAAGGGTAGGAGACGGGTGTTTGATATAGATACCATTCCAGGGACTACTATTTCTGTAATACGTTCGATTTCCGCCATATTTACAATTTTGATTGCTTCTATAATCCACGAATCATTTGCTGGCCGTACATTCAAAAGACAAATATGCTGTTTGTATATTTCTAAAAGCGAAAATCGCAATGCGGTAATAAATTTCCACGCTACAGCACAGCCTGCTAAATCTTTAAACGGGTATCCTGAATCTTCAAGTTTGGGATTAATAATAGCAACTGCTGCGGGTAATTCGTCCCGAGGGTTGTGATGATCGAGAACAATAACGTCAATGCCTTTTTCAACGGCATAATCTATTTCATCAAGACAGGAAATACCGTTATCTACGGTTATAATGAGGGTTCCTTCTTGTTCTGCATGAGCATCAATTGCTTCATTTGTAAGACCATAAGGATCATTCCCTGTGGGAACACGCCA
>DATFIA010000115.1:0-2758 GCA_035270545.1 Treponemataceae bacterium | reverse complement strand
CAGGCCTAGTTTCAGAAGCCATACCTTCTGTGGTGTCAATTTTTTCCCAGGTTCCAATATATTCAGCGGGTGGCGCACTACCCCAATCTACAGGGGTGGAGGCGGGTTGTTCGCAGGATGCGAAAAAAACAGTGCAGTTACAGAGAAGAGTAAGGCGAGATTTCGTAATTGGTTTTTCATAAAAAACTCCTTTTAGCTTTTGCTATAGTTTCAAATAAGTATAACACAAAGAAGACTCCTCAGGTAACAACTAAAAAAATTGAAAGACCCTTGAGCTCTTCACATAAGATTTTGAAGAATTTTAGTTCTCCCCTTTTTTTTCTTTCTTGGCGGCGGCTCCGCCCTTTGTATTGCGCCCCTTGTGCTTTGGAGTACCGCTCCTGCGGTACTCCGTAGGACCGTACCCGGTCCTAATTGTTCTGCCTCGCGGAAGGCAAAGCCTGACGCTACTCTCCTTGTAAAATATGAAAGCTTTATATAGAATAGTCTTTATATTGATCGCACAGGAGACCGGAACCCATGGCAAAATATCCCTTTGAAACAATTGAACCAAAATGGCAAACTTTTTGGGAAACCAATAAAACATTTAAAGCAATAGAAGACCCTGCAACGCCAAAAAACAAACGAGCCTATGTACTCGATATGTTCCCCTACCCCTCGGCTGCAGGTCTCCATGTTGGCCACCCAGAAGGATACACCGCTACCGATATTTGGTGCCGCTACCTTAGAATGAATGGCTATTCTGTGCTCCACCCTATGGGTTTTGACTCTTTTGGATTGCCTGCAGAAAATTATGCGATTAAAACAGGCACTCACCCCAAAACGACTACTACTGCAAATATAAATAACTTTAGAGAACAAATTAAAGCCTTTGGTTTTAGTTACGATTGGGACAGAGAAATTTCTACCTGCGACGACGATTATTACCATTGGACTCAGTGGATATTTTTACAGTTGTTCAAACAAGGACTTGCTTACGAATCTGAAACACCCATTAACTGGTGCCCTTCTTGTAAAACCGGTCTTGCAAACGAAGAAGTAAAAGACGGAAAATGCGACCGCTGTAGCACACAGACACATAAAAAAAATATTCGACAATGGATTTTAAGAATTACAGACTATGCCGAGCGTCTTTTGGAAGATCTTGAAGGGCTGGATTGGCCTGAGTCTGTAAAGGCTATGCAGAAAAATTGGATTGGGAAAAGCGAAGGGGCAGAGGTTTCTTTTAAAGTCGATTCAACTGACGATAAAATAGTTGTTTTTACCACAAGGGCCGACACCCTTTTTGGCGCAACATACATGGTTCTTTCTCCTGAGCATCCACTTGTGGGGAAAATTTCTACTCTTGAGCAAAAGAAAGCCATTGAAGACTATTGTATTGCAGCGGCTAAGAAAAGTGACCTTGAGAGAACTGATCTTGCAAAAGTTAAAACGGGTGTTTTTACTGGAGCCTATGCAATAAACCCGGTAAACAATGCAAAAATACCTATATGGATTTCTGACTATGTACTTATTTCCTACGGAACAGGTGCGATTATGGCAGTTCCGGCTCACGACGAGAGGGACTGGGATTTTGCTAAAACATTTAACTTACCTATTATACAAGTAGTAGCAAGCGAAGCTGAATGGAATGAAAAAGGCGCAGATGGAGATTATTCTGCTGAACCTGCCGAATGTACTGCCGCAGATGGAAGATCTGTCAATTCACCAGGCTTTATTGGGCTTGGAACCGATGAATGCATTGAAAAAATAACTGTTTGGCTTTCTGATAAGGGCATTGGCAAAAAAACGGTTAACTACAAACTGCGAGATTGGGTGTTTAGCCGCCAACGATATTGGGGAGAACCTATTCCATTAGTTCACTGTGAGTCTTGCGGCATTGTTCCCTTAAAAGAATCAGATTTACCATTACGGCTTCCAGATGTTGAGACCTACCAGCCAACAGGTACGGGAGAGAGCCCTCTTGCAGGTATTGAAGAATGGGTAAACTGTAGTTGCCCAACCTGCGGTGGCAAAGCAAAACGAGAAACGAACACCATGCCTCAGTGGGCTGGATCTTGTTGGTATTATCTTCGGTATCTCGACCCCAAAAATACGACTGCTTTTGCAGATAAAGCAAAAATTGATTACTGGATGCCGGTAGACCTTTATGTAGGGGGCGCGGAACATGCAGTTCTTCACCTTTTGTATTCACGGTTTTGGCACAAAGTGTTGTTTGACCTTGGCATAGTAAATACTAATGAGCCATTTCAAAGGTTGATAAATCAGGGAATGATTACGAGCTTTGCTTTTCAGAGAGCGAATAAAACATTGGTTCCATCTGATGAAGTGCGAGAAATTCCCGGTAAAACAGATGAATTTGAAGAAATTGCGACAGGTGAAAAAGTGGAGCGAGTGGTTGCGAAAATGTCGAAGTCGCTCAAAAATGTTATTAACCCCGACGATGTTATTCGCGATTTTGGAGCTGATAGTTGCAGGCTATACGAAATGTTCATGGGACCTCTTGAGGTTTCTAAACCATGGAACACTCAAGGGTTGATGGGTGTAAGTCGCTTTTTGGAGCGTGTGTGGGCTTTATCCGAAAAACCCATGACTGAAGACGCCAGTATTACTGATGTTTCGACCCCAGAAGCTGCTCACCTCACCAAAGTTCTGCACCAAACTATTCGCAAAGTAACTGAAGACACTGCAAGTTTGAATTTCAATACGGCAATTAGCCAAATGATGATTTTTTCTAATGAACTTAGTAAGGCTAAAA
>DATFIA010000114.1:0-20297 GCA_035270545.1 Treponemataceae bacterium | reverse complement strand
AAGTTAACCATATCAGCATGGCTCTTTTGCCCCTCCCTTAGAGTCTTATTAGTAATTCGAAAAGGTTTTCGAAAGGTGTGATACCCAATAGTAATAGCCATGCGGGACAGAGACATTGAAACTTCGCGATCTCCTCTGACTGTCTCTCTCGCATGGGCTGCAGAATTTTTGCGGATTTCACGGTCGAAGTAATTTACTGGAAAGAGCGGATTGTTTTTTGTTCGAGCAGCGCGTGAACTCACCGTTTTATGCTGAACAAGGTGTAAGTCATGGAGATGACGCCATTCAGGTAATTCTGCAAGGGCGATGCCATACTCTTTTTTTTCATCGGTGTGAAAAGTGAATGGAGAAAGAGTCGGACGATTCATATATAAAGAAAGAACATCACGAAAAATCGTTTTGCAATCATCGATGAGGGCGTGTTTTTTTGGCCGCCACACTGCATCGATTACAGTCCTGTTTTGTTTTTGAACCGCAGTCATACAGCCTTTTCGTCTGAGGAGACTGAGAGAAAAAGCGTAGGGAATACGTGAGGTACACCCGATAGCGATGTTAAAATTGTCGGGAAAATACTGACTTCTCAAATATGATTCAAACCCATCAAAGGCGATATCTTCTGGAAGGGTAAAGCCTGCAAGAGATGAATCAAACAGATTGAGATAATTTCTACTGAGGCGTAAAAAACGATTTTTTAGAACACGATACGACAAACAAAGCGCGCGACCTATTTGACGGTAGCCAGCACAAGAGTTAAATCGCTCATCGAGATCAGCAAAATCGGTATAAGAGTGAGTCCAATAATGCAGAGAAAAAGTTTGTGTTGAGCAGGTTTTACCGCAGTGCTTACAGACAAATCGATGGATATTCCCTCTGGCTGTGGTGTGGTACATGCCGTATGAGTAAAACCAATTGCTTGAGGCAGCCATGTCTCGGGCATTATATGGACACGATGGATTTGGACAAAATACTGGGTGATCTACATTGTTTTTGAATAAGTGATCTTTTTTCATGAACCCTCCTTAAGAAACAGCGCTTTCCCCAAGGTGTTATACTGGTGTTTTATACGTATTGACCACTTTTTCCAGAGATAAAAAATAGAATAATGCTATGAGCTGCAGTTTTATGCAAGAATGCACGAGGGGGTAGTGGAAAAACCCGGAAGTCCGTTAGTGATAAAATGTGGTTTCCAAAAAAAAGAAGAGATAATTAGTTTTAGATAAAAAAAATCTCCGGACTGAGGATTTTGGAGCGTGGGGGAGCCGCTTTGAGGAAATAAAATACCTATTTTAAGCTGATCTCTAAAAACTCGGTAAAAGTGCGTTCCCCCTTCAAAAGGACTTTTTGAATCTTTCAACAATTTTGGCAGCAGTAAAAAATTCATAAAGCAACTTTCAAAACCTATTGAGTCTTAAAAGTTGCTTCAATTTTTTATTTAATAAAACTCTTTGTCAAAAACTCAAGGTCTAGTTCAGGATACAATACAAATTTTCCAAGAAGGGCGTTTACTGCAGATATTGCTTCTGCCTTCGCTTTTTCTTCTACGATTACCTTACCCTTGCTAATCACTCCCTTATCAGTTAATCCTGGAGTAGAATTAGAAAGAACAAGAGAAATAATACGGGCAATTTCTTTCATTTCTGCAGCACCCATGCCTAAGGAAGTCACTGCTGGGGTTCCAATTCTAAGCCCACTAGTCCACCAGGCACCATTGGGGTCGAAGGGAAGGCTATTTCTGTTTAAGGTAACACCACATTCACTCATGGCTGTTTCCGCTTGCCTGCCGGTAAGACCGAGGCCTGCTACATTTATAAGCATAAGATGATTATCTGTGCCTCCGGTTTGAATAGTAATACCGCGCGCAATTAATTCTGCTGCGAGTGTTCTCGCATTATCGCGAACATTTTTTGCATAGGTTTGATACTCAGGAGTACGAGCTTCTTTAAAGGCAATGGCCTTTGCTGCCATCATGTGAGCAAGGGGACCGCCTAGAACTAAAGGACAACCCTTATTTACGAACTCAGCATAGGGAGCCTTACACAAAACCAGTGCACCACGTGGACCGCGAAGGGTTTTATGTGTTGTTGTTGTAACAACATCCGCCCATTTAACAGGATCTTCGTCACCTACGAAAACCTTTCCTGCAACTAAACCAGCAAAATGAGCCATATCTACCATTAAAACAGCGCCACATTTGTCTGCAATTTCCTTAAAGCGGCGAAAGTTTATTGCCCGAGGGTAGGCAGAATAGCCGGTTAAAAGGATAAGTGGTTTAACTTCCATAGCTTGTTTTTCTATTGCATCGTAATCTAAAAGACCTGTTTCTTTAGAAACTGTATAGGAATGAGCCTCAAACATACGAGCAGAAACGTTTTGGCGATATCCATGTGTTAAATGACCACCAGAGTAATAATCAAGGCCCATAAGACGCTGATTACCTAATTTCGCACGTAAATCTGACCATTGTGCATCTGAAAGGTTCGCAAGATTAGTCTCACCAAGAGCTTGAAGGACTGGAGCCTCAATTTTTGCAGATAAAATAGCCCAATAGGCCACAAGATTAGCGTCTGCACCTGAATGAGGCTGAACATAGGCGTGTTCGGCTCCAAAAAGGGCCTTGGCTTCGTCTGCAGCGACATTCTCTACGTCGTCTATATTCTCACATCCGCCATAGTACCGATGATTCGGATAGCCTTCAGCATATTTATCTGTTAAAAGGTTTCCCATAGCTGCTTGCGTATTAAGAGAACAATAATTTTCGCTTGCTATAAGCTTAAGATGAGTGCGTTGAGCTTCAAGCTCTTTTACAATGGACGCAGCAATTTCTGGGCCAACAGCGGCAACCTGCTCAAGGTTTGCAAGATACGACACAAATGCCGTATTGATTTTGTCTGCTTTTGTTGCAGCCAAATAGGTTTTTAGAGGTGAATTAGTCATTGGATTTATCTCCCTTTGCATTATTTTTCCGCAAACACAACCCAGGCGCTCGGCTGAAAGCGGGAGCTTCACGGTGGTTACATCCACCTTAATACGCCAGAAGTACCAGAAGAATAGCTCTTTTTTTCTGTTTGGACAAGAGTAGAATTAATCAGGTTTCTTCACATATTGCGCTATTTCGCTAGTAGGATACGTATAAACACTTCCACAATTATGACAAATAACCTCAATTGGGTCAGGTCCATTTTCTACCATATCTATAAGTTCTTTTTGATCAAGCCCAGAAATTCTATAGGCGAAATTTTCTCGAGAACAAGGACAGTCAAATACAATTGAGCGTTCAAGCACAATAGATGGGTCACAGTTTCGAAATAAACCAATAATTATATCTTCGCGATCACCACCTTCTGCAAACCACGAACCCAAAGATGGGGCTGAGGCAAAAGCATGTTCTGCAGCTTCCACAAGATCGGGGTCGGCACCCGGCATTACCTGCAAAAACATACCTCCAGCACCTATAACCCTACCCTCTGTATCAAATTGAATACCTGTATTAAAGGCAGAGGGCGTTTGTTCAGAAATAAGAAAATATTCAGCAAGATCTAAGGCGATATTTTTGTGTTTAATTGCGATTGACCCTGTTACTGGTTCTGTGCCGCCTTCTGGAAATCGGATAACAGAAACAAGGCCCGGTCCAAAATAAGGAGCAAGATCCCAATTTTCTGGAGGAGACAAAACAGGAATGGGATCCTGTAAAAGAAAACCTCTAACCCACCCCTCGCTATTAGCTTCTATACTAAACCCTGCTGCAGGCCCATTAGTATCATAGCGAAAAACAGCTCTATCTCGACCTTTCATTGTAGGTATCAGTAAGGCTCCACATAATGAAGCCTGTCCGAGCACCATTGTTTCGAGAGGTCCAAGAGAATGTTGGGCCCGAAGCTGATTAACAAACCTGGTTCCATGAAAAAAAGCGCCTCGCATGGAACCGCCGCCGAGTAAAAATATTGACATTCCGTCTGGTTGAATTGAGGAAAGATGAGTTTCTAAAACATTGTCATTAAATGGAACTGTAATCATATATTTGAGTATATCTAAAGCATGATCTGGACGCAAGATAAAAAAAGCTATACACTCCTTTTACATATTATGACAAAAGAAACAAATAGCCTCGCTCAAAAGAAACTGATCATTAAAGATCGAGCAGCACTCCCCATTTCGGCTCTCGCTATACCGATGATTTTCGAAATGTTTTTTAGAATTCTTGTCTCATCAGTTGATACTATAATGCTCAGCTCTTACTCTCAGCAAGCAGTTGCGGGAGTTGGACTTGTTGGACAATATATCTTTTTAATACAAATCCTTTTCAATGTAGTTGGAATTGGGACAAGTATCGTTATTGCTCAATACCTTGGAGGAAACAGAACCGATGAATCGAGACAAGTAGCTCAAGCGAGCGCTGTCATGGTGCTCATAATCGCAATGACAGTGACGCTCTTTATACTTTTTGGTTCAAGAGTTCTCCTCGGCTTTTATTCAATTGAAGAAGAAGTAAGACACTATGCAAATACCTACCTCTTAATTTTTGGAGGAGGAGGGGCCCTCTTTATGGCCTTTAGCATGCTCCAAAGTACAATTCTTCGCGCCTATGGTTATACCAAAGAGGCAATGTACATTGCGATGATTGCAAACCTCATAAATATAGTTGGAAATGCTATTTCGCTGTACGCACCCTTTGGTATTCCAGTATTTGGAGTTGCAGGTGTTGCAGTATCTTCTGTCGTTTCACAAATTGTCGCTTGTATTTTACTCGCTTCACAAATAGCCAAAAAACCGGATGTTCAATTTCCCTTAAGAGGTTGGAAAAAAGTTCCTGCGAATATTTACAAAAAAGTTTTATCAATTGGCATACCAACTGCAGGAGAAAACCTCGCCTACAATATTTCTCAAATTGTAATTATGGCAATGATTACGACTATGGGAACCTGGGCTATGTCCGCTCATGTGTATACTCAAACAATTATACGCTTTGTCTTTGTTGCCTCTATGTCTATAGGAAGTGCAGTACAAATAAAAACAGGATATTATGTCGGGGCTAAGAAACCAGAAGAGGCGTACCATAGAGTTTTCAAATATCAAATTGTTGGTACATTGATTTCATTGAGTATGATTATTATTATTAACCTGCTAAAGGTTCCTATAATTTCATTATTTACGCATAATAAAGAAATCGCAGCCCTTACATATCAAGTGCTCCTTGTTTGCATCTATGTTGAGGTAGGTAGATCATTAAACCTCATTACAATTCCAGCTCTCAAAGGAGCAGGAGATGTGCGATTTCCAGTATTAATGGGGATAATATCCATGTGGGGAATAAGTGTTCCTCTAAGCTGGTTCCTTGGTCTTAAAATGGGATTGGGCCTTTTTGGAGTGTGGTTTGCTATAGGTACAGACGAGACGCTCCGAGGCATCGTTATGCTATTCCGATGGAAGAGCAAACGATGGCAAACGAAGGCTATTTCTTAATTCTCAGGCAAACTTAAGAGAAGGAAAAAGAAAAGGCTGATGAAAACGAGGCTCTGTTATTCCTTCATGAAGACAGGCAAGACCTATCTTTCCGTCTTTTGAAGAAACATCGATCCTGTTTACCGTAAAGTACCATATTTCTTCCACTGGTGGTTTTTCTATACCAAAATCTGTCCATGGTATCTCAAGACTTACTTGCCACTGCCCTTTACCCACAACTTTGGATAAAACAGCTGCTTTCGATTTCCAATCATAATCGAAAGAAATTCGAGTTCCACAGATATTTTCTCTTAAAATTCCATGAACTGGCTCTACACCTTCTTTCGCTCCGCTTCCATCTGTTACGGAAGATCCATTTCCACTTCCAATAATGCGCTCTCCTTCATCTCCAATGCCTGCTTTATAATCCAATAAAGCACCATTAAAACCTACTTCCCAACCATAATAAAAAGAAGCTGGAAAAAAACTTTCAGGTGAACTTTGAGGTCTAATAAAAATTTCGAGACAATCATCTTCAAAGACCCGGCCCTTCTGCTGGCGATTTGATTCCGGTGGAAGAATTTGACAAAAGGCATCGATTGTGACACTGAGAAACTTCTCTGAATATGACATAGTAAAAGAAGTTTCTTGAGATTTTCCAGAAAAGGACTCTAAAGGCCAGGGAATGAAATAGACTGTAGGCTCTTCAACATTTTTTCTAAAAATAATAAAATCTGACATGTTTTTTCTCCAGAAATTTATTATAGCACAAGAATGCTTGACGGGTACAAATAGCCGTGATAAAGTTAATGTATCGAACGAGATCTTTCTTTGCATTTTATAAATGTGTCCGACTGCCTGTTGTCTGCTTCTGTATCCTGCCTGTCCTGTGCTTGATTCAGCATACCTCGCTTTTACGGTTTTCATTCATAAAACAAAAGCAAGACCGTTGATGTACCGCTTGTTTGGCGGTAGCACTACAGTATTACCGTAAGCCGGTAAAGGATTTTTATGTCTCAGAAGATTTATGTAGGTAACATGAACTACGCGACCACCGAAGCCGCACTCACTAGTCTCTTTGGCCAGTATGGCGAAGTTATTTCATCTTCAATTATTAAGGATCGCTACACACAACAGTCTAAGGGCTTTGGCTTTGTAGAGATGGCAGATGTACAGGCAGCAGAAGCAGCCATCGCAACATTAAACAATCAAGAATTCGAAGGCCGTCGCCTACGTGTAAACGTTGCAGAAAACAAACCCCGCGAATCACGCCCACGTTCCAACAACGATCGCGGCGGTGGTGGTGGATACGGCGATCGCTATTAATAAGCTGTTATAATTACAAAACCGGTTCCTAATGGGACCGGTTTTTTATTTCCTTTGTCAATCTCAAACATTCTCCACTTATATATGTTATAATTAACGTTATGAATGACAAAAACATTCTCTCCACATCTGGATCATTTGAAGCTTTTCTAAAACCGAATATTGACCGGCCTGAGTTTATTTCTCGCTGGTTAACCGAACGAAAGATACCGCACAACATGCTTGAACTTGCAGGGAAAAAACACATAATTGTACGTTTTTCGAGTTCTTCCTATGATCCCCGGTTTCGCATGAAAACGCTTGTTGCTCATCATGACCGTGTTGAAAACACACCTGGAGCAAACGATAATAGCGCTGCATGTTTTCAACTTATGCTCTGTGCCCAGCGCTTAAATCAATTAGATTCTGTAACTGCAACCCCCTACCCCCATAATACGCGTATTATTTTTACCGATGGAGAAGAGGCTGCAGGTGATAAGGGAGTGTCTGGACAAGGCTCCTATAGATTGGGAGAGGGTTTGCGTAGATTAAAAATGACAGATGATGATGTTTTTGTTTTCGATGCTTGTGGACGAGGAGACACTCTTATTGTTTCCACTAGCGGTATGAATACTCGTGGTAAGATAGGCAATAATCTAGATAGAGTTCATGCCCAAGCCACTAAAATAGCACTCAAAGCTGCCCCTGGATCCTGGGTACAACTGCCAACTCCATACAGCGATAATGCAGGTTTTATTGCAGCGGGTATTGCGGCTCAAGTAATTACAATTTTACCACACGAGGAAGCAAGTCTTCTTTTAAGGGGGTTTGGAAATTCAGTTGTTGAACAAGAAAAGCTTATGCAGATTATTACAGGCAAAGGAATACGAGATCCCAATAATGGCAGTTTAGTAATTCCAGAAACCTGGACCCTCATGCATACTCAAGAAGACACAGCAGCAAGTCTTACTCCACAAGCTTTTACTCTTATGGAGAAAGTTCTTACCATTATTTCAAAAATGCTTGATCCACTACCTTAAAACTTATAAAGAAAATATTTCTGAATACGCTTTAAGTGTATCGTCCATATCGCCAGAAAGAACTTTTTTTGTAAGTACCTTTCCAAGCTGAACACCTTCTTGATCAAAACTATTTACATTCCAAATAAAACCTTGGAACATAATTTTATTTTCAAAATGAGATAGAAGGGCTCCTAAGGCCTTTGGAGTAAGTTGTTTTCCATAGATAAGGCTTGAAGGACGCTCTCCGGGGAACGTTTTATTTGGATTAGAATCTTTTTTACCCTTGGCAAAGGCAACAATTTGAGCAACTAAATTAGCACACAGCTTTTTTTGGCTTGTTGAGTCCTCGACAACTATGTCATCTCCTGCTTGATTTTCACTAAAGCCAATAAATTGCAGAGGAATTACGTCTGTGCCTTGATGTAATAACTGATAAAAGGAATGCTGCCCGTTGGTTCCGCTTTCACCAAAAATAACTGGGCCGGTATCGTAGGAGATTGCCTCTCCCCGTCTATTAACTTGCTTTCCATTTGATTCCATATCAGCTTGCTGAAGGTGAGCTGGGAACCTGGATAAAGCTTGGCTATAGGGAAGCACCGCCGTTGAGGGTAAGCCGAGAACATTTCGCTCGTAGACACCGATCAAGGCATCAAGCAAGGCCGGGTTTTTGCGAATATCTTTTTCTAGTGCCGATTTGTCTGCCTCAGCAGCGCCTGCGAGGAATTCTGCAAAAACATCTGAGCCAAAGGCTAAGGAAAGAATTGCACCACCTACAGCGGAAGAAACAGAATAGCGGCCACCAATAAAATCGTCCATATAAAAAGAAGCAAGATATCCAGGGTTATTAGCCAAGGGACTTGTTTCGCTTGTAACTGCTATCATTTGTTTTGCAGGATTCAAACCAGCTTTTTGTAAAAAATCCTTTACAAAAAGTTCGTTAGAAAGAGTCTCTTGCGTCGTACCACTTTTTGAAACAAGAATAAAAAGAGTTTTAGCAAGGTCTACAGAAGAGAGGACTCCAGAAGCATCGTCTGGATCTACGTTTGAAATAAAACGTGCATCCATTTTTTTTACTTTCTTAGCTCGAGCCCATTGATCCATTGCGAGAAACAAAGCACGAGGACCTAAATCTGACCCGCCAATACCGATCTGCACAACTGTAGTAAAGCGATCGCCTTTTGAACCAGTAATCTCACCTGAATGAACTTTTTGTGTAAAAGCAGCAATTTTTTGTTGTTGTTCTACATAAAAGGAGCGAAGATTTTTTCCTTCGAATACAACGTCTTTTCCAAGTTGACCTCGTGCAAGATGATGTAAGACTTTCCGATTTTCACCGGTATTAATAACGTCTCCATCGAGTAAGCTTTTATATTTTTCTAGAAGTTGATCTTCATCTGCAAGTTCGCCAAGAACAGTTAAAATTTGGTCATTAACCAGTTTTGCTGCATAATTATACACAAGACCGGCTGCCATAGGGGTTTGATACTCTCGCACACGAGAAGAATCGAGGGCAGAAGAAAGGTTCACTTGTCCTTTAAGAGACAGTAGTTTTTTGTAAGAGTTGACTGTGTCAAGATTATTCCAATTTATCATATTATGCTCCTATTCATCGAGTTCAGGAATTTTCAATTTTAATGTTTCAAGGAAATCGTCTCCGGTAACACCTTCTCGAAGGCAGATAAAGACGCAATTATCTCTTCCGGAAAGAGTACCTAAAACTTCTTCGAGGTTCATGCTGTCTATTGCAGTAGCAACTACATCAGAATGTCCAGAATAGGTCTTTATTACAACCATATTTCCGGAAAAATCGATCGATATATAGCCGCGTAAAAAATCTTGTACAACTGATTGTTCGGATTCTTGACGTTCTTCGTCTCCAGGCAGCATATATACATAGCCTGTATGTCCGTCAGATACTTTTCCAACCTTAAGAAGTTTTAAATCTCGGGAAAGAGTCGCCTGTGTTACTGAATATCCTTCACGAGACAGATATCCAAGTAAGGCCTCCTGAGATTCAATCCTATAGGTTTTGATCAGTTTGCGGATTACTTTAAGTCGCGTCAATCTTTCTTTCAATTGGTTTAATCCTGGAAATTCGAATAATTATACTGTTATAATGAATAAAGATAGCAGTAATGTCAAGGGAAGGCATTGCCGATATTACAAACGAGGGAGACTGCGTGACAAACGATACAACAGCAAAAACAGATGATTCAAAACTCTTCTTCATCCGCCAAGGAGATCCAAAAGATGGATATGCACAACTACGCGTTTTGCCAGATAATTCATCTGTTTTAGCAACATTTTATCCTCCTTCTCTCGGTGGTGCTTTTTTAACCTACGGAACATTTGCAATGCGTCTTGAAGAATTAGGCATCAATACAGGAATTTTTACTGATGTTATTCAAGAATCAATTTTTACAACAAACTCAACCCATAAACCTCTTGCAGACATTGTAATAGCCCATGGAAAAGATCCAATTACCGAAATTCCTGAACATTTTGTCATGCGAAAAGATTTAATAGAAAGAAAACCAGAAATAGATCCAAATGCAGCCCGAATAGACTGGCATTCTATAAGCGCCTTTACTATTGTCAAAAAAAAAGACCCTATAGCGCGAAGAATTGCACAAGTCGAAGGCCAAAATGGAACAGATGTATACGGATCTGAAACTCCTTTTTCTGTGCAACAAAAAAAAGCCTTTTCTGCTGGTGAAAATGTAATAGATCATCCCTCTGGCTTGTTTGCAGCAAAAGACGGTCGATTATCTATAGATGCAGCTGGTCGAATTTCTATTGAAGAAGTTTTAGTTCTTAAAAAAGGTGTTGATTTTACCACCGGAAATATCATCTTTCCCGGAGATGTAATACTTCAAGGAAAAATTGCAGACGGTTTTAAAATATATTCTGGTGGAAGTATTATTTCTGCCGACGTTGTTGATGCAACAGAAATTGTATGTAAAAAAGATATGATTGTTCAAGGCGGAGTAGAAGGGAAATCGAAGGGGACTATTCGCGTTGGAGGAAACCTTACTGCAAAATATATACAAAATTGTCGTGTTGCGGTGCGAGGAGACATTATTGTAAGTGGAAGTATTGTTCAATCTCGCGTGTACACCATGGGCGAAATTAAAATGGGTGATACAGGAAAACTCATTGGTTGTGAGTGTATTGTTATCGGTGGTATTCAAGCGCTCGATATAGGAAATGCTCGCGGCTCAAAAACTTATTTACGATGTGGAACCGACTTTACAGTTCAACAGGAATTGGACATTGCAAATGAACAACTCAAGGCTATTTCCTTAAAACTTGAAAAAGCAGAAGACTTATTCAAAGAAGAACCTTTGGAAAAAATTAAAGATCACATAGATGACTTAAGAATTCGAAAATTGGATCTTACAAATAAAATTGCAGGATTTCTACCCAGGATAGACAAAAACGACGCAGCCTTTATTGAAGTACGCGGATCTGTATATCCGGGAACAGAAATAGAAATTTGTCACGTACCTTATTCTGTAACAAAAATACAAAAGCAAGTGGTGTTCCGTCTTGATAAAACAAAAGGCGCTGTAGTTTCTGAGCCTTACAAAAAATCTTGACCAAGTCGCACTATTGTTTTACCCGTTCCACCTTCTTCAGGGCGGGCAAAATGAAACTCGCTTACAGAAGCATAGGTTCCCAGCATCTGATGAACTGCAGATTGCAGAATGCCCTCGCCTTTTCCATGTACTACTGAAAATTCAAGCAATCCTTTCATAGAGGCTAAGTCAAGCTGGCGAGATAAGGCTTTCATAGCTTCGTCGTGGCGCATTCCAAGGAGCCTAAGTTCAAAGGCGGGCGTGTCATCGCCTGTCATATCAGTTTGTATTTCTACAGAAAGAGGTTTAGCAACAGAGTTAACAGGAACAGCAGTAAGTTCGGAGGCAGAAATAGTCATTCGAATAGTTCCAGTTGCAACAACCCAGTGGCCTTTCTTTTCTTCGCGAATCAAGGTTCCTCGGCGTTTTTGAGCCCCAACGTACACTTCCACTCCAATAGCAAATTCAGGTATTGTTCCTAGAGGTTGACTTTCATTTGCAAGTGCAGACCCAAGACGTTTTTTTCTTTGGCGCTTACCCTCATCTTTTGAAATTTTTCCACTCCGCGCATCTGCTTCCGCTTCTTTTCGATGCTTTTCACCTATTTCTTTATGTGTGCGGGCAGTTTCCTGTTTTTCTTCTCGTAATGAATCCTGTTCACCAGAAACAGTACGTTCTAAGTCAGTTAAAAATGCCTTAACTTGAAGGGTTTTATCGCGGTTGAGCTCACCTTCTCGAATTTCACGTACTAAATTTTCTAATTTTTTTCTACTTTCATCTAACAATGAATCCAGACGGCGATACCCTTTATCACGTAACTCAATTTCCTTTTGCCGTAGTTGAAGTTCTCTTAAATCTGCTTTACGACGTTTTTCCCGTAGGGTGCTTTCTTCTATTTTCTTATCATGTTCAAAACGATCTAATTCTTCGTGTTTTGCGGTTAAGCCTCGAATAAGGGCAGAAACATCTGCGCGCTCTTCTATAAGATAGGTTCTCGCTCGCGCCACGATGGATTTCTCTAGTCCATTTTTTTCTGCAATGTCGAGCGCATGACTTTCACCAGGAACACCCATTAAAATTCGATAGGTTGGACTCAAGGTATCTTGATCGAAATCGACAGAAGCATTTATACACGATTCATGCGTATAACCATAATTTTTTAATATGCCATGATGAGTGGTAACAAGAACAACTGTCTTTTTTTGAAGGAGTTCATCGAGGACAGCCATTGCAATTGCGCTTCCTTCTTGCGGGTCGGTGCCACTCCCTAGTTCATCGAGAAGAACTAGACTTTTTTCTGTTGCATGACAAAGCATTGAAGAAATATTTTTCATATGGGCAGAAAAGGTTGAAAGAGACTGGTCTAATGACTGCTCATCTCCAATGTCGCAACCAATATAATCGAATATAGGGAGAACCGTTGGGTCTGCTGCAGGAACAGGCCAACCAGACTGGTTCAAAAGAGCAAAAAGAGCAACCGTTTTTAATGTTACCGTCTTTCCGCCCGTGTTTGGTCCAGTTATTATGAGCATTCGCCCTCCCGGGCTTAGCACGAGATCTATAGGAACTGCATGGGGTCTAAGCAGAGGATGCCGAGCTTGCCGTATTTGAATAACGGACTCATTATGAGAATCTCGTACGTCTTCTTGGGGCTCAGATGCATAAACGCAACGATTCGCATTTCCCCATCGAGCACCTGCGCCTATCCCGTCAAGAAAGATCATCGACTCAAGGGCGTCCAAAATTTCGGCATAAAAGGGCGAAAGAGTAGCGGTTAATTCCTTTAATATGCGAGCAACCTCTCGCAAAAGGCGGTGTTCCTCTGTTACAAGATCGTTATTTCGGTCTACGACATCTTCAGGTTCAACATATACTGTTTGGCCAGACTGAGAAACTTCATGCACAATTCCACGTATTCGACCTTTAAAGTTTGAGCGTAGCGCTATAACTTGTCTGCCATCGCGAAGTGTTGGAAGAGTAGACTGAAGCATTGGTCTCACGGAATCGTCACTGAGGTATCGGCCTACCAATCGATCAATATCTTGCCTTATTTTTTGAATTGCCTGGCGAATAGATCGAATTTCTGGCAAATCTCGAAGTTCCCCAGAGTGATCAATAATACGAAAGATAGCTTCTTTTGGTTCATTTAAATCTGGAAGAGAAAGAGAGGCCGCTACAAGCTGTTTATCTGAAAAAGAAACAATAGATAAAGAGTCTTGGCGAGCCGAAGCGGATGCGCGAGTTCTATGCTCTCCCCAGTCGCGAAGACTTTGAACAGACTCACAAAAAAGGGCGAGCGCATAAAAATCTTCAAGCGAAAGACTTGCTCCCTCTACTTGGAGACGCGGTAAAAAAGGGCGAATAGGAGGCCAACTCTTTAAGGGAGGAGCGGTTTCTGCAAGAATACCCATAAGCCACATGCGACCAAGATTTTTTAATCGTTCTATTTCGTATAAGTCTGAAGATGGTTCTCTTAAAAGCAGATGGTTTTTTCCTTCCAGGCTCATGCAATATCCAGCAATTTCTTCACGAAGTCGCGGATAATCGAGAATTTCTTGTGTTCTTTGATTCATGCTTCTTGTACCTTTACTATTACGGCAGCTTTAGTCTGACCAGCTTCCAGTTTCAATTTCTTCCCGAATTCGCTGCCAGCTTTCATATCTTTCTTCAAGTATGACTCCAGCATATACCGCTTCAAGAATTTTACAGCCAGGTTCACTTAAATGGGTGCAGGAATGTCCCCAGGAGCAGGTTCCCACCAGAGATTCCATTTCTCTAAAATAGAGGGCAAGATCTTTAGCGGGAATATCATGCAGAATAAATCGTCTCACTCCAGGAGTATCAATAATCGAAGTTGTAAGACCTTCACTATCTTTTGGTAGATGGAAAAGCATTCCTTTTGTTGTTGTATGTGTTCCTCTTCCATATTTTTCTGATAATTGGGCAGTACGCAAGGTCAAACGAGAATCTAAACTATTGAGAATACTCGATTTTCCAACACCTGACTGACCAACAAAAGCTGAAATTTTACCGGCTAAAATAGATACAAGACGATCCAAGCCTTCTCCTGTCTTAGCAGATACTTGCAAAATTTCGTATCCAAGTCGTTCCCAGTCATTAATTCTCTCATCTACATCTGGGTCTGTTCCAAGATCACTTTTATTGAGAAGTATTAAGGGAACTATATGTTCGGCATCTGCTTGAACAAGGGCTCTGTCTACAAAACGGGGCCGAAAGGGAGGTTCATTGGGTGTTGTAACAATAACAATAAGATCTAGGTTTGCCGCAAGAAGTTGTGGAGCATTCCCTTTTTGATTCCAGCGTACAAAATGGTTTTTACGGGGTACTAATGAAATAATTTGGCCACGTTTAATATCCAGTTCATCTGGAACTATCATGACCTTATCTCCTGCTGCTAGAGGATTATAATATCCTTCACTTGCCTGTAATTTTTTCCCCTTGATTGAACACAATCGAACTTCTCCATTTTCAGACTCTACCTCGAAAATGTTGTTAGTGCCGCCAAGCACCAAACCTTCAATCAAAGAATACCTCCCCAAGTAATACCAAACAAACCAGAATATGTGCGATACCTACTTTCCATAGCAGAAGAAACTCCACCGGTTATGTAGCAGACACTTGTATTTACCGAAGACGACGATACAGGTTCACACAGAGACGGAACCAGATGCAAAGCCTGCTGAACGACGCCTTCGCGAGAATCAATAATAGTAATATCAGAACCAGCAATTTCATGAATTTCATCACTCACATGAAGAAAATGAGTGCAGGCAAGCACTATGGTATCTACTCCTGCTGCTCGAAACGCCTCTATAGAAGGCCTTACAGCCTCAAGTCTCTGAGTATAGTTCTCAGTAACTAATTCTGACTCAATTCGAGCTATAAGCCGTGAATCGCCAATACGAACTATTTCACAATCGGATGCAAAACGGTTTATTAGGTCGTCAGTATAGGGGTCTGTAACGGTTCTTTCTGTGGCTAGAAGACCAATTTTTCTGTTTTTCGATGAAGCAGAAGCGAGTTTAATTGCCGGTACCGTTCCAACAAAGGGAATAGAGAACCGTGATCTTAGTTCTGGTAAGGCCGCAACAGACATTGTATTACAAGCTATAATTATAACCTCGGGACTAAAACGCTCCAAAAGCAAAGATACTGCTTGAGAGGCATATTGAATAACTTCTTCTCTTTTTTTTTCACCATAAGGAAAATGTTTGGTATCTGCGAGATACACACAAGATGCCTGCGGTGAATGAAATTTCAACTGAGCAAGATAGGGTAATCCACCTGAGCCAGAATCAAGAAACGCATATTGATATTTCTGTTTTGCATTTTCATTCATTAGTTTGTCTGACTCCCATATATCATACTAACCTATTTGACCAAAAACACGCAATAACCTACAGTAATAGCATGTTCAGCACACACCAAGAAATTCCAACTGCAAGCCTATATGAGATTCTTAGTAATCAAGAAACGCTATATAGTATTGACTTTGGTGGACTTATTTTTACAGATCTCGATTTTTCAGGGAAAACGTTCATTGGTTGTCGTTTTTCGCGATCATTCTTTAAAAACGTAAAAATGGAAAGTTGTAGAATACGCATGTGCTTTTTCGATTTTGCCACCTTTGATCAATGCTCATTTATTGGTTCAGATATACAATTTACCAGTTTTTCTGGAATAAAAATTGATAATTCGTCTTTTAGAAATTCGGATCTTCTTCATGACAATTTCAACGGAATTTTTTCTGCAAACACATCTTTTAACGACTCGGATCTCTATAATTCTCGTTTTGTATTAGCTACGCTAAAAAACACCTCTTTTCAAAACTGTAATCTAAAAAAAACAATGTTTTACCAAACGATTCGCGACCGAGTGACCTTTAAATCTTCCAATACCCGAGAAGCAATTTTTGGAAAAGGAGAAGACCCAGAATGAAAATTTACTATTTATACTCGCTTGAAGGATTTTCAAATGGCTATCTCGTTGGAAATGAGCAAACAGGAGAAGCCGTAATAATTGATCCTGGAACAACAAATAAAGAACTTATAGAACACATTGAAAAAAATAGATTTAAAATCGATGCAGTTCTCGTAACGCATAACCATGAAAGTCACCACGGAGGCCTGGGAACGCTACTAAAAATTTATAATCCAAAGGTCTATGCAGCAGATGCAGAACTTAATGGAAAGAAAACACTTTTACTACAGGGTGACGGCACTTTTTTTGCTGCAGGATTTGCTATTCGATATTTTGCTGTTCCCGGTCATTCTCCAGATTCTCTTATGTTTCAAATAGAGAATCTGCTTTTTACTGGTGATGCTCTTTCTGCAGGAAGACTTGGAACAACAAATAATGATTATGGTAAAAAAAACCTTCTAAGTCATCTCAAAAACAAATTACTCAGCCAGAGCGACGAAACAATTATACTACCTGGTCATGGGCCACCTTCAACAGTTGGGGCGGAACGACTTTACAATATTGAACTGACTCGGAACGCGCTCTCTGAATCCGTTCCAATGCGTGGCCCCTTCTCTTCGTTATAATAACTTTTAAAAGAAGGTCTATTCAGATACAAATAAGCTCACTCGCCCACCGGTTAGACCCCACCGAGAAAAAGCATAGTCGTTTAATAGAGTCGCAGCCCGAACAAATTCAGAAGCTTTTGTAGAAGCTATATAATCTGCAAGTTCAGGATTCCCACCATACCGAAGGAATCGCTCTCTTATATTATCTGTAAAATACGAAGCAACAAGATTAATTGATTGCTGCATAAGATATGACATAAATTCATTTTCCATAAGATACTGATCGTTTGCGTCATATCCAAGACTATCAACTATGGTAAAATACGACTCGAGAAAACTAATAGCACGGGTGTCCATAGAAGAATACACCTCATGTACAAAGGCTCTATATTCAGGATCTATAAAATATATACCATGAAAACTTTCATGAGTCATAAAAAGACTGCGTAAATAGCCAGCGGACTCTCTCGAAACAGACAAAATAGCACCTGCACCTGCTACATAACCTGAAGATGTTTTTTGAATTAATCCTTCGTTTTCTGCAATAGTACGGAGCTCTTTTTCTTCTGCATTCAAAGCAAAATTTTCTTTTTCTGCACGGTCAAAAAACTCTGCAAGACTATCTGCTCGATAATCGTGGGCATTAAACCCATGAAGGCCCTTAAGATCAGCATCTGTCCAAAGCCTTCCACGGTACCCTTGTTTTTCTACAAAAAAGGCCAGTCGCTTAAACAATTTCTCTTGCACTGCATAATCGAGCGTATCGAAAATAAGCACAGAGGGAAACCGATCCCAAGCAAAGACTTCCCACTCAGGCTTACGCCACAGATCTTGTGGCCACAAAAGAATTTGACGCGGATCTGCATAAACAGGAGATGTACTGGTATTTTCAGAAGCTAAAGGTAAAGAGAAATTGTGTTTGAGACGCAGACCCTCGAGATTTTGAGTTGCGTTTGTAGAACTCGCACGTATAGAACTGCCCTCTCCTGCAAAAAAAGAAGGAACATATGCTTTTCCCTGGAAAGGAGCAAGGCGAAAGCTAAAGGGAATTCCGGTAGTTTCAAAGGTCTGTCGTAGCTGGTTTTTTATGTTTCCAATTCCAGAAGTTGAACCTGCAAACTCAAGAACAAGGCAGGAACGAGGTAATACAGCTATCTCAGTATTATGAGGATTTTCTGCATTTATAGTTCCACCGTGAGTTGCAAAGCCGGCCCAAAACTGTCGACGTGCGAGACTCCAGCCTGTTTCTGGCAAAACAGAACTACAGGAAATAACAGAAACCTGGGAACCTTTGACTCCTGCAAGTTCTATTGCAAAACCGCAAGGAACAGAACCTGAATGTGATTCAGGAAGATCAGATCCAACTGGAACCGTCATACGAATAAGGGTTCGCCCCATAGCTTTAGTAAGTATAGAAAGATCTCTGGGGTTTAGATCTTTTTTTAATTTTCCTGAGGATTCAAGATCATCTTCAAAAAGAAAGGCACACGAAATAGTGACTGGCTCAGAAGAGTGAATATCTAGTTCAAGTTCAAGAGCTTTTATTTCTGAAAAAATAAGTTTATTTGAGCCAAACCAGGCTGATTGTTCCGGTCCTTCAAGAATACCGTTTTTTGCGGCTGGACTTAATGCTCGCAAAGATTCCTCTCTACCAGAATCGATAGAAAGGGATACGGAAGAGTTCGAATGACCGCAGGAAAGGAAAAAGGGTAATAAAAAAAAACTCAAAGCGATACGGGAAAAATGAGTCAACAAACGATTCATAAAGAAATAATACTCCGGGCAATCAATTTGGCCAAGGCGTATTTTCTGTCAGGGGGAAGTTCCGAGTCAGGACGTAGAAAACTTTCAAACCGCCCAAGAAAATCATCTGGGATAGTTTGCAAGGAATTAACCCTCGATAAATAGCCGCGATGAGAAGGTTCAAACTCGCCATTTTCCATAAAAAGCACCGCACAAGCATATTTAATAAAACTTGCAGCAGATACCATATAGTGAAAGGGATCCTCTTGCATAATAGAGGAACCAAGATCTGAAAGAAAATGTTCCATAGTAGACTGATAAAAGGAGCGCATTTCAACCCAAAAAGAATCAGGAAGCTGCGAAAGTTGATCCGTTATTCCGGAGAGCCACTCAGTTTTCTGAAATAAAAGCTTGCAATGCACGAGACGATAAAATACATAGGTCCCGCTTCCTCGAATCTTCCAAAGATCAGATCCTGCACGTAAAGCAATTGTAGTAAGCTCTTCTATCCGATTTATCGTTTTAAATTCTATTCTTACAGGAAGTTCTCCAACCATAAACCTATCTTTTGTACCAGTTGGAGAGGTTTCAAAAACAGAGTGAACAGGATACATGGACTTTCTCACATGAACAGGGGGAATATCGCCACGGGTGTAGACGTCGAGAATGAGCGCAAAATAAGGATCTAGCGTATCTACTGCGGCAGCCTCATTTAAACAAATACACTCAACTGTTTCCCACAATGACAATGATAGAACCAATACATCTGCGAGTTCTTTTACCTTTGGTTTCATGCTATACTTCATACGGTATAGTACCATATTTTCTACATTTTTGGAATAAGAATGACACATAAACAACGTATAACCAAAACTTGCCTTTTTTTTCCGGACACGCAAATGGCATCTCTTGAAAAAGAGCAAACATTTCTAAGGCAGCTAACACAAAAAAATATTACAGAGCTACCGTTTAATCCCTTCCCTCCGTTATGTCCTTTTTCACTTAAATCTGAAAATCTTCAAACAGACTCAGCGATACAGCTCGTTGCCCTTGCACCAAAGATTGAAGGAAACTGGATAATACGACCTGTTATATATAAATTCGCTACAGATGAAATAACCTACGTAGAGGCTTTCGCTACAGAGGGAATACCAGACATCCCTTTATATAAACCGCTACCTCAAGCAGGAACTCCTATTAGGCCGTACTTTATAATTGGATACGTACAGGGCATGTCCCTGGATCTAAAAACTGAAATTATGGAAACCTTACATGCACAAAGAAAAAATGGTGATTGTCCTGAAATTATTGGAGTAAATGTATGGTATCACGCAAAAATACAGCTCAAATTTGAATATTCAAAAGACTTTTATAGCTGTTTACGAGAAATAGAAAATCCTACTTGGGAAAAGGGAAATCGATGACAGGCCTACCATACATGCAAAGTCTTCTCATTGTTTGCCCCCTTGTTTTTCTTGCAGGTTTTATAGATTCAATTGCAGGAGGAGGAGGGCTTCTCTCTTTACCTGCATGGCTCGCAACAGGATTACCGGCTCACATGGCAGCAGGCTCAAATAAATTTGCAAACATGATTGGAACGTCATTTTCAGTCTTGCGTTATGGAAAAAGTGGAAATATAAAAATGCGTACTGCCTTGACAA
>DATFIA010000113.1:0-8645 GCA_035270545.1 Treponemataceae bacterium | reverse complement strand
AATGGTTACTTTTCGTAAGTTTATTGTGAGTCCACCAAAAACAGCTGAGTATGAAGCTCCCGTAAAGTCTTCTTGTCCATAAATTATATCTTGTCCACCAAATAAAACAGATGCAGTTTTATAACTATTTCCAGGCCTTGAAGCTTCTGTGAAAACTCCGCCGCTTTCACATTTTTCGGAATCATTTCTTCTGGAACCTGAATCGGTATGTGGGCGGGAGCCTTTATGCTTCCATTGTGAATCTTCTGTGTTATATTTTCTAAAACGACCACCAAATAAAAGCTGGAACCCTACAGCTAATAGTGCGACGGGAAGGATGAGTCTCCAGCTAAATCGTGCCGGTAACAATCCTTGGGCTTCCATTAGAAGAATAGCTCCAACAGCGAGCAGTACAATATTACCTGCATTAATTCCTCCTTGCACAATAGCCAACAATGCGGGAACTATTAAGAAAAGGGTCCACCACCCAGCAAAATTGATTGAAAATTCAAATAGTCCAAGCATGCTTCCGCCTATTACTATTCCTACTGCTAAAAATAGCATACCTACTATAATTGTTGTTATATCCCGTTTCATGGAGCCTCCTAAAGAAAAACATAATTCTTTTCGGTAATTATAACACTTTTATAGAAAATAATTGTTTCTTTAAAAGGGATTTTTTTTTATCTTAGGACAAGGAACGTAATGCAGACAAGATTTTCATTGGATTTGCGTTTGCTCTATCTTGTAGTCTTTCAAAGTCTTTTTTTGATTCTGTTGCTGAGCCAGAAAGTATTAGTTTTCTATCTATGCGTAAAAACCATAAAAAGTGAGTTTCGGGATTAATAAGAAGGTTTCGTCGCCTAAGGGAATCATGCAAGTTTTCTGTAATTTCAATGTGATTTGCAGAACCTGTTAAAAAGTAGGTTTGAGATTCACAAAAACAGATAACAACACGTCTGAACCCTTCCGAAAGACAATCATCGTTACGAAATCCCTTTACCTCAAGTTGTTGTAAACCGAGACTGAGATCGTATCCTTGAAGACGAAGGACTTTTCGAAGCGCGACAATTTCGCTTCTCAGTGAGACTAGCTCTGTATCAGCAATTGTACGGTTTTGAAGTTTTTTTCGCCATCTTTTGAACTCTTGTTCATAGGTTATTGATTCTGGAGTATGGGACAAAAAGGCTTCAGTTTCAGAAAGAAGTTTCCATTCGGGAGCGAACTTATCTTGAAGAAAGCTAGATAGCGATGAAACCTTTTTGTATTTCATAGGTACTGTATAGTATAAAGGTATAAAGATGAAAATGCTCGTATTGTCTGACATACATGCAAACTTTCCAGCCCTTACTGCCATTCTGGAACAAGAACCGGTTTTTTCTGGCTTGTTATGCCTTGGCGACATTACTGGATATGGAAGCGATCCCCAAGAATGTGTTTCAAAAATTCAGTCTCTCATTCGGGACTTAGAATATTCTCTTGTATTGTGTGGAAATCACGATGCCCTTTTATCTAATAGAATCGCTCGATCTTGGTTTAATCCCCATGCCTTAAAAACACTTCCTGAAACAAGAAATTCTCTTAATTCTGAATCTATTGAGTGGCTTTCTTCATTACCTGCTTCTAAAGCAATCTCACCTGCGGTTTATGCCTCTCACGGCTCTCCTCTTGCCTCTCTTACAGGGTATTTATGGGGAGGTTTTGAAACAATGAGTGCCTTTTCTTGGATGGAAAAAAGAGATATTTCAATTTGTTTTACTGGACACACACATGAAGCTGCTTGTTTTATTGAAGGAATTCCTGTATCGATTATTAATCCTGAACCCGGATTTATCATTAAATTAGACGGAAAAAGAAAAATTATTAACCCAGGTAGTGTGGGCTTTCCGCGCTCTTTTAATGGTCTGTATTCAATACCTGAACTTAAATCTTGGCCTGCCTATTATGCTCTGTGGAATACCTCTGAAAATTCTGTAACCTTTAAATCAGCTCAATATGACAGGCGCGATTTTGAGATGCATTTGGAAAAGTAGTACAGTCTTAATCAAAACTTGCTAAATATTCCCAGCGCTGATATTTCTTTTCAAGATTTTCGCTAAGAGCTGTAAATTTTTCAGATACTTCTCTTAAAATTAGGTGATCTGTTTCTCCACCTGAAAGCAAAGCTTCAAGCTCATCTTTTTGTTCTTCAAGTTTTTCTATGATTTTCTCAATTTCACTGTATTCTTTTTCTTCTTTAAAAGTTCTTTTTTTTGGTTTTTGTTTAGATTTATCGGTCTGTTCTTGTTTCTTTTGTGTTTCTAAAATGGACTGTTTTTGGGCAGCTTCTTGTTCTGCTTTTTCATCTTCTCGAACAACGAGATATTCAGAGCAGGTTCCAACAAAACCGGAAATAGTTCCATCTTCTGCAAGTATAAATAAGGTGTCTGCGACTCTGTCCATAAAATAGCGGTCATGGGAGACTACAAGAAGACAGCCTTGATAGCTCACGAGGAAAGACTCAAGAACACTCATTGTATAAATATCAAAGTCATTTGTAGGTTCGTCGAGTACGAGAAAGTTTGGATTACTCATAAGTAATCGTACTAGGTACACTCTTTTTCGCTCTCCACCAGAAAGAGTAGAAACTGGGGAGTGTTGAATTTTCCCATCAAAACCAAATTGTTCAAGAAGTTTTGTCGCGGTAAGTTCGGTTCCATCTGCTTTGGTTATTACTTCTGCTGTTTCTTTTATATACTCAAGAACAGTTAATGTTGTGTCTTCAAATATGGGGTTTTGGTGGTAATATGCGAATACGGTGTTTTCTCCAGCAGACCTTTTCCCAGAATCGGGTGTAAGTTCTCCGGTAAGCATATTGAGGAGGGTTGTTTTTCCTGATCCGTTGTCTCCAAAAATTCCAATTTTTTCACCTTTTTTAAAAATGTATGAAAAATCAGAAATTACCGTTTTTTTCTTACTTCCAGAATTGTAGGACTTTGTTAGTCCTTCTGTTTCCAGGATTTTTCCTCCGAGTCTTCGCCCTGTAACTTCAAAAGAGAATCCTTTATCGTTTGAAAATTTTTCACGGTTTATCATTTTATGTATTGAATCGATTCTTGCTTTTGCCTTCGTTCCTCGAGCTTGTGGACCTCTTAGAAGCCACTCTCTCTCAGTGCGGAGAACACTTTCTATTCGGGCATCTGCGTTTGCGGCTATTTCTTCTGCAATTGCTTTTTTTTCAAGGTACCTCGAAAAATTTCCGCTATACAAGGTAATTCGACTGTGTTCAAGTTCATAAATAGAGGTGCAAATACCATCGAGAAAGTATCTATCATGGGTTACCATGAGAACACTACGAGTGGTTTGTTTAAGGTATTCTTCTAGCCAAGCGATAGTTGAGATATCCAGATGATTGGTTGGCTCGTCGAGGAGGAGAATTTTTGTATCTTCTATAAGAACTTGAGCGAGAGCAACTTTTTTTATCATCCCCCCAGATAATGTTCCCATTTTCCGTTCAAGGTTTGTAATGCCTAAGGTAGTTAAAATTGACGTAATTGAATTTTCATAGTTCCATAAATCTCTGCTGTCCATTTCGTGTGTAAGCTGTTCAAGTTTTCTTTTCACAACTTCTGCAGCAGCGCCGCTAGGATTTTCAGCAAGCTCACTACAAGCTTTTTCGTAATTACGAATTGTGTGAAGTTTTGGACTATCTGATTTAAAAATATGATCTGTTATGGTGTCAGTTTCTAAATAAACTGGATTTTGAGGTAAAAAAGAAACGCCGGCTTCTTTATTTGTTACAACAATTCCCTTATCTGGTTCAATAACGCCAGCGATACATTTGAGCAAGGTACTCTTGCCAGATCCATTTTTACCAATTAAAGCAATTTTTTCACCTTCATCGAGACCGAAGGTTAAGTCGTCAAAAAGTACGGCTTCTCTTCCCATTCGGGAAAGCTTGCTGACAGAAAGAAGATTCATATCTGTATTATAGCAGTTTGGTCAATTCCAAGAAAGACCTCTGTTCTCTTGTTTTTTTGTATCGGGAGGGGTATTCTTTTTCTATGATCTTGCTCAATGCTAGTCAAATTGAAATAATAATGACACGTTTTGCTCAAAATAATCCAAACCCTAAGACTGAACTGATAAGTACAAATACGTATACCCTCTTAGTTGCTGTCGTTCTTTCTGCCCAAATGACAGATAAGGGCGTAAACCGAGCAACAGAGGCTCTTTTTTCTGTCGTCTCTAATCCACAGCAAATGCTTGATTTAGGAGAAGAAGGACTAAAAAATTTTATAAAATCAATAAATTTATACCCAACAAAAGCCCGCCATATTATTGGTTTGAGTGCAAAAATAATTGATGAATTTGGCGGGAAGGTACCAGACTCCAGGACTGAACTTGAAAGCTTACCAGGGGTTGGAAGAAAAACAGCAAGTGTTATTTTGAATGTAGCTTTTGGTCAGCCCACTATGCCAGTAGATACTCATTTACTTCGCTTAGCTCCTCGCCTTGGTTTGAGTGCAGAAAAAACTCCTCTTAAAATAGAGATGGATCTTGTTGCAAAAATACCTGAAAAATATATGGATCATGCACATCATTGGCTTATTCTTCATGGACGTTATGTCTGTAAGGCCAGGAATCCTTTATGTAATGAATGTTTTCTCTCTGACATTTGTCCGCGAAATGGGCTGTAAAAAGAATAGAAAAAAGGAGATTTGTACTAATGTTAAAAGTATCTGAACTTACAAAGAAGTATGGAGAAATGACCGCTGTTTCTTCATTAAGCTTCACCGCAGAACGAGGTAAGATTTATGGACTCATAGGTCCTAATGGGGCTGGAAAATCGACTTCTATTCGAATGATAATGAGTATTTTGCAACCAGATTCAGGAACCATTGAATTTGAAGGTAAAGCATTCTCCGAACAGGATCGAAATAAAATTGGTTATTTACCTGAAGAAAGAGGCTTATATAAAAAACAAAAACTTAATGAAGTTCTTTTATATCTTGCGGCTTTGAAAGGTTGTCCTGCGAGTCTTGCGCAAAAAGAAATAGATCGTTGGCTCGAACGTTTTGAATTAACTGAATGGAAGAATAAAAAAATTGATACTTTATCCAAGGGTATGAGTCAAAAAGCTCAATTTATTGGAACGGTAGTACATAACCCTGACATCCTTTTTCTTGACGAACCCTTTTCAGGACTTGATCCTGTCAGTGCAGATGAATTGCTCTCGTATGTAAGAGAACTTCGTACACAGGGGAAATTAATTCTTTTTTCTACGCACGTTATGGAGCAGGCAGAAAAAGTATGCGATCACATAATTATGTTAAATCATGGAAAGAAAATTTTAGATAAAGGTCTTTCAGAATTACGCACAGAGTTCGGAGGGAATACGGTTAATATACAGCTAGCCGATTCTGAGGAAAGTTCAGAAGAACTGTCTCGTCGTCTATCAGAGATTTCTGGAATTGAAAAAGTAATAATCGATGGAAGTGAGTTTTCTCTTACTTTAAAAAAAGGAACTGATGTTTCTAATATTTTTGATTCTCTTGCAGGAAAATTTCGAGTAAATCGCTTTGCAACGAAGGAACAATCGTTACACAGTATTTTCATAAACTTAGCACAAAAAAAAGAGGGGCTGTCGTGAATACTAACAATATAAAAAAACTGTTCTCTGGTAAATTGTGGGTCGTTCTTGTTTATGAATTTCGAAAGATGGCATTCAATAAAACATTTGTAATTCTTACCGTGCTTGGTCCGTTTTTATTTGCAGCGATTTCAATTCTACCGTCCTTTATAGCCATGAAAACTATGGATCGCACAGGCGATGCATTAAAAGTCGGTATTTTTCTTGAGTCATCAGAACTGGTTCCTATAGTAGAAGAATTAATTGTTCCAGTTTTTGCACAACAAGGATGGAAAATATCTATTTCGCAAGATAAAGAAGAACTTAGAGCTAAGGTTTTAGATAAATCTTTAGAAGGGTTTTTGAATATCCCAGTGGGCTTTCCCTCTGAAGCATCTTTGGCTTCGTTAGGTTGGTATTCAAAAAGCACTACAGATATTAGTGTTTTTGGCCTAATTGAAAAATCTCTTTCTTCAATATTAAGCGCTCAAAGAATAAAAAATTCTGGTTTAGATGAATCATTTATTCGATCTTTGACTGTTAATGTCTCTTTGCCTGTGTATAAAGTATCAGACTCAATTGATAAAGATGGAAAAACAACTGGAGAAAGCGATTTTATTGCAGCTATGTTAACTTCTGTTGTTTTTTGTATGCTTATTTATATGACTGTTCTTTTATATGGACAGCAAGTAGGTAGGTCCGTTGTAGCAGAAAAATCTTCAAAGATAGTCGATGTACTTCTTTCTTCCGTTTCGAGTGAGAAGTTGCTCTATGGGAAATTATTAGGAATTGGTCTTGCCGGTATTATTCAGTATGCTATTTGGATTTCTTTTGCACTGGTTATTATTCATGTCGTAGGGCCTCTCGTTCACTTCGTTTTACCAATAGAAATAAGTGCTGATAAATTCGTCTTTCTATTATTATTTTTTATTGGTGGGTATCTTCTGTATTCATCTATTTATGCAGCATGCGGTGCTGCGAGTGAAGATGATCAACACATGGCTCAGCTGTCTATGCCTGTTTTGCTGTTTTTAATAGTTCCAATAATTCTTTTGCAATATTTTATTCAACAACCAGATTCTATAGTAACAGTGTGTTGTTCATATTTTCCCTTTACTTCACCAATGGTAATGCTTATGCGAACGCTTGTTACTGACGTTTCTGTGTGGGCTGTTATGTTAAGTCTTATAATTTTGGCTTTGTCCATTATGTTAATGACACGGCTTGCGGGTAAAATTTTTAGAACAGGAATTTTGATGACCGGAAAGAATTTTTCCTTCAAGGATATTGCTATGTGGATAAAAAGCTAGTTTTTTTCTACAATATATAAATACTCGGTAACATGAATATTTCTGTTACCGAGATTTCTACTTCCACGAAATGTGTTATATGGAATTTCTATAACGTCAAGTTTTCCGTGTTGCGTAAGGAGTTTTTCCATTTCACTTCGAGAAATGAATCCTTCTGAATTAAAAGAGACTACAAGAAACTTTGCTTTGAGGTTTTCCACTAAAGAATCAAGTTCTGCAAAGGCATGGTTTTTTTTATTGTACTGAGATCTATTCCAATTTACAGGTATTCCCGAGACTGGAGAAATATGCTCTGGAAGAATATAGCTTGCGAGAAGATTAAGCATAAAGTAATTAGATCCATAGGGATGTTGATTATATGGTGGATCGAGATACGCAAGGTCTACTTCTGGAAGCGTTTGTGCAATCTTTGAGGAATCTCCTGAACAAATAGTTACTTCGCAGTCAAAATTGCTGAAAACAGGATACGGAAGAATAATGTCGCCCGTGATTCTACTAAGAGCATCCCCTTTGTGGCCTCCAAATTTTCCTATTCCTGTCTCTTTATTTTTGTAAAACCCTTTAAAAACGCCAGATGTATTTGCATGTATTGATGCTTCTGAAAACAAGGGTGCCAAAAAAAATGGTTGATACTGAATAGGCATTTTTGAAATAAGAGTTCTCGCTGTATCGAGATATTGTGCGTTTCTTTGTGTATAGAAAACTCTTTCACCTTTATTAATAGTTTCATCATTTTTTGGTGCATAGTGATTAGAAATTAATCCAGGAGAGAGCTTCTCTTCAACCAATAAATGTGAGATTTCGTTAAAAAAATCTTTTAAAAGATTTTCGTCTCGGTTGTAAGTATTTGAAAGATAACAACAGTTTATTATACGTGCGTATTCTTCAAGATCGTTTGTTATTAAGAGACTAGAGTATTGTTTAAGGTATCGTGAAACAATTCCTGAGCCGGAGAACACATCAAATGTTTTGAGCTTTGTTGTATTGAGTTTTTTTTGAACTCGAGAAAGAGCCTTTCCTATGAAAGGGAGAAGAGTCCTTTTATTTCCAATGTAGGTAATAATTTGTTCACTTAAGTAGCGAGGGTTTTCTTCTTTTTGTATCAGGTTTTGCATCAGCTTCGGTATATCCTTACAAGTAACAGTATCTTAAAAGGTATTGAGAGACAATCATGTATGTACATTAGATTTACTTATTAGAGAACCTTGACAGACGTGTGTGGATGCATTAGCTTATAATAAGGAGTGAGAAACCGGTTTCTCACTGCTTATTAATGACTACAAAAGGAAGTTTTTAAATGCAAAAGACACGTTTGGTGCATCCTGAATCGCTAGCGAATATTCCTTGGGAAGCCCGCCCTACCAGTGGCAGACACGAAGTTATGTGGAGGTATTCACAAAACCCCGTTATATCTCGAGATACTACGGCCACATCAAATAGCATTTTTAACAGCGCAGTTGTTCCCTTTAAGGGAGGGTTTGCTGGTGTTTTTCGCTGTGATGATACTTCTAGGCGAATGAATATAAACGCCGGTTTTAGTAAAGATGGAATAAACTGGAACATTGCAGATGAGCCAATTTCGTTTATAAAAACAGATGAGAATCTTCCCGACTCTGAATACAAATATGACCCTCGAGTTGTTTTTGTTGAAGATCGATACTATGTAATTTGGTGCAATGGATACCACGGTGCAACAATTGGCATGGGCTATACCTTCGATTTTGAGACGTTTTACCAAATGGAAA
>DATFIA010000112.1:0-6528 GCA_035270545.1 Treponemataceae bacterium | reverse complement strand
CCGCCTAGCGTTCCCGAGCCATCTCACACTGTCAAAAATAACACCATTCCGAAAGATGGAGGTCCACCTCAGTCTGTCAAGGACAGCTCCTTTGCTTCTACCGCGCCTCTCAATGGTTTTTGGCTCGCCCAAGGCCTTGCCCCTGCGATTAGACTGTACAAAGAAGAAAACCTTTCTTACCTTTACGGTTGGTATTTTGACGGCTCTCATTATTATAGAATTCGATACTGGAAAACAGATGTCCGCTTTAGAAATATCGAAGCATCTTTTACTTCAATGAATAATCAAATCTTAAAAGTACCAAAATTTATTACCTTTGATACAGCTTTATATACCTGCATAACCTCTACAGGCACTATTTTAAGAAATTATGAAAAAGGTGAGTTTACTCGTAGCGATGGTAATATAGAATTTATACCACAGGATATAGTTTTTGCTGGGACAGAAGCTGAATATAGAAAACCAATAAAGCTTACACTCTCGCAAGATAGCAAAATCTTTGCTCTTGGAGAGCCCTATCTTGTGCGCTCTCTTGTTACAGACATAGAAGCCGAAATAACTGCACACAACGGGAAACGTAGAAAATTGAGAAAGCCTCTTCTTGAATTTATGGATCTCGATTTTAGATGGGATGAAATAGAAAGTATCCGAAATAATGGCACTATTCCGGAGTAATAGCCCGGACTAAGGTTCGGGCATTTGTCCGGACGCTAGTCCGGACTTGCTCATTAAATATTGAACTTTTTTATAGCGCCTTTATACATCTTGTTTCGTGTTTCTTTAACATGTTCGTCGGCCATATAATCTTCAAAACTCATCATTCGGTCAATAATGCCCGTTGGGGTAATTTCGACAATACGATTTGCAACCGAAGATATAAATTCATGGTCATGACTGTTAAAAAGTATAACACCTGGGAAATCGATTAAAGCCTCATTAAGGCTCGTTATAGCCTCAAGGTCAAGATGATTCGTTGGTTCATCGAGAATCAAAACATTTGCTCCGGTGAGCATCAATTTTGACAGCATACAGCGAACCTTTTCGCCCCCTGAGAGTACTTTTACGGGTTTTAGCGAATCATCGCCAGAAAAAAGCATTCGTCCCAGAAAACCTCGAACATAGGCATCATCTTGTTCAGGAGAATATTGGCGAAGCCAGTCGGTAATATTCAAATCGTTTGTAAAATACTGAGTGTTATCAATACCCATATAGGCAAATGTTGCAGTTTGTCCCCAGTAGACATCGCCGGAATCAGGCGTTACTTCGCCCGCTGCAATATCAAAGAACGCACTTTTAGAATTATGTTCCATACCAACAAAGGCAATCTTATCACCTTTATTTACCGTAAAGTCAAAATCTTTTAATAAGGGAACACCTTCGTGTGCATAATTAAGTTTCTCAACTCGCAGTACATTGTTTCCAATTTCTCTGTCCGGCTTGAAATTGACATAGGGAAATTTTCGAGTCGTAACTTCAAGTTGTTCAACAGCGAGTTTATCGTATACTTTTTTACGACTTGTTGCCTGCTTACTCTTTGACGCGTTGGCAGAGAAGCGCAAAATAAACTCTCTTAAATCCTTCATCTTGTCTTCACGTTTTTTTTGCTGGTCTCGTCCCTGACGCTGCATCAATTGGCTCATTTGATACCAGAAATCGTAATTTCCAGAATACTGGCGAATTTTTCCAAAGTCTATATCGCAAATATGTGTACAAACAGCATTAAGAAAATGGCGATCATGTGAAACAACAATAACTGTATTGGGGAAATTAATAAGATATTCTTCGAGCCAAATAATAGACTCAAGATCGAGACCGTTCGTGGGCTCATCGAGAAGAAGAATATCTGGAGATCCAAAAATTGCCTGCGCTAAAAGAACACGCACTTTCTGACTTTCGTCGAGCTCACTCATCATCTTTTCATGGTGATCTACATCGAGACCAAGGCCTGAAAGCATCTGCTCTATTTGGTGGTCAGCTTCCCAGCCGCCAAGTTCAGCAAATTCAGCTTCAAGATCTGCAGCGCGCAGTCCATCTTCTTCAGAAAAATCTTCTTTTTCATAAATTGCTTCACGGTCTTTAAGAGATTTAAACAGCTTGGGATACCCAGTCATAACGGCGTCTTTTACAGAATAAGCATCGAATGCAAAGTGATCTTGCTTAAGAACTGCCATTCTCTGGCCTGCTGGAATACTAATATCACCCTTATCATGTTCTAATTCTCCAGAAAGAATTTTAAGGAAGGTAGACTTTCCGGCTCCATTAGCACCAATAATGCCATAGCAATTGCCGGGAGTGAATTTGAGGTTAACGTCCTTAAAAAGCGGACGGTCACTAAAAGTGAGACTTACATCGGTTACGGTAATCATATACTAAACAATACCGTAAAAGGGGGGATAATTTCAATGGAGAAAGGAAATTAAAACTGAGGCAGACAAATCAGGACGTTCCGTCCTGCGGACGGGTACGTCCTGCGGACGGGTACGTCCTGACAAGGGGAGACAAGGCAAAGGCGGGAGCCGCCCGCCAGAAAAATGTATGACTGGCGACGAAAGGTAGCCTGTAGCAGCCTTTATGTTCGAAATGCGCTCAAGGATGCGTCCATTTGTTCAATTGTTTTTGCAGTGCCATCTGCAAGATCTGAAAACCTTGCAGTAATTTTTTGTATGTTTTCACTTACTGTATGCATCTGTGACATACTTTCTTCCATGCCACGGTTATTTTCATTTAATATACTAATTTGTGAAAGTACTGTCTTATTTCCTGCGCTCATTTCTTTTGAACCACTTTGAACTTGTTGGGTAATAGAGTTCATAGATTCTAAGGCTTTTAAAATTTCCATAGAGCCATTTCTTTGTTCTCCCATAGCAAGTTCAAGTTCTTTTGCGAGCATTCCTGTTTCGGTAATAAGTTCTGTAACCTTTTCGTACGATTTTTCAGAATCTTTCGATTCTGTCACTAAGGAAGCAATAGCTTTTTGTACGCCAGAAATCTCTTGTTTTATATTTTTTGACTGTTTACCAGAAGTTTCTGCAAGGCTTCTAATTTCATCTGCTACAACTGAAAACCCGCGTCCAGCATCTCCTGCATGAGCTGCTTCTATAGCCGCGTTCATTGCTAGAAGATTCGTTTGAGCGGCAATACTTGCAATAACTTGGTTTGCATCAAAAAGAGTCTTTGACCTGTCTGCAATTTGTGTAATTCTTTCAACCGATGACGTCTGTGCAAGTCTTCCCACTTCCGAGGCTGCCATTAATTCTGTAAAACGGTTAGTCATTTTATTGGTTGAAACTGTTATAGAATTAATGTTACTTACCATTTCTTCAATAGAAGCAGAAGCTTGTGTGACACTCGAGGCTTGTTCAGTAATGAGATTTTCCAGGGATTCAATGTTTCGTGCAATTTGCTCTATCGCTCCTGAAGATTCTTGTACACTACCGGTTTGGAGAGTCAATCTTTTACTGACATCTGTAACACTTTCTGTAATTTGATCCATAGCGGTAGAAGTTTCTCTCGCACTTGTGTGTAGCTCTGTTCCCAGGTTCGAGAGTATTCCTTGTGCTTCTTTAAGGTTTATTACGCTTTCGGAAAGCCCCAGACTAAATTCATTTACGCGACCAGCAATAAAGCCGAGCTCGTCTACAGAGGCAATATCTATGCGTCCTGTGAGGTTTTTTTCACTTGCAGTAAGCACTTCAAGTTGTTTCATGAGTGACTTATATACACGATTATTTCCAAGTGTCCAAAAGAAAATAAGAACGCCAACAACAAAAAGATAGGTTGCCAAAAAAAAGTATAAAAAAGCATTACTTATACCGTGGTTTTCTCCAATAGCAAAACTATTCAAATTAATTTTAAGTTGCTGAATCGATACCGCGGAAATTACTGTCATGAGACCAATAAAAAAAGGAATTATAAAGTTTTTGTTTCTTTGGCGTAAGTATTTAAGATCCACCGGATATGTTTGAAGTTTGCAACTCTGTAATGTAATAGATACATTATTATCACCAAGAACATAGACAAAAGCAGCTGCTAGCATACTTATGGCTATAAGTAAAATAATCAGCGGCAGTAAAATGCTATTATGAATTTGTAATACACTACAGGTGAATTTTAGACTGATACTCCACGCTATAGATATTAAAATAAATTTTGCAAGGGCTCCAAGAGGTACTCGGCCAAAAGAATCAAGTGTTTTTAAATACTCTTTTCCATTGGTTTGAAGTGTCGAAAAGTCTGTATTAAAAGCCTTTGCTTTATTTCCCGCAATAATATTAACAAGGATTAAATAGACAAGGGCAGTAATAAGGGTTGGTATAAAATTTCCTTCTGTCGAAGAAACAATTGTTTTCGTTGTATAAATAAAGTAAATACTTAAAAAAACAAATAATACAGAAGCTATTGCAATTAATATTCGGAATTTGGCTGACTTATTTTTCATGAATCCTCACCTTTGTATACATTATAAAGTGAAAGTATCTGTTTTGCATGTAAATTATTGAAATACTAGCAAAAAAATGAGAAAATAATAGAGGTAATGATTTTTTTAGGTATAAATTAAATGGCCCAATTCGCTTAAAAAAAGCGAATTAGGCCATTTGCAGCTGATATAATGTTGTTATTTTTTACTAAAAAGTTTTGAAAAGAATCCACCAATTCCACTTTTTTTAACTGTAGTCTGTGAATTTGGCTTATTTGAAGAAATAGTTTTTGCTGAGTTTTGCTTTTTTGAAACAGGTTTTTGTGCAGCAGTTTTTGCAGCAACCTGATTCTTTGAATTTTGCTTATTTGAAACTACATTCGAAGCTGGTTTTTTGTTTTGTTGTCCACTTTGGCGCTGAGGATTTTGGTTTGCGCTATTGGGGTTTTGTCTACTTCTATTTTTATTTTGTCCACCAGAAGTTCTTTTTTGCTGGTTTCCTCCAGCCCGAGGACTATCGTCTGAGCCATATTTATTTTTGTAATATGCCATTCTCTGGTCAAAGTCAAGTTTAGAAAGATCTGGTTCATTATGGTTTTCTCGAGTTCGATTTTCATTTCTGGCCATGGTACTTGAGGGCCTCGTATTTGCCGGTCTTGTATTAGAAGCTTGAGTATTTCCAGGTCGGTTTCTTCCCTCATAGGGTTTAGATTCTTCACGTCTTGGTTCTCTCTCTTCTTTTCTTCCTTGTGGTGAAGGTCGTCCCTCGGATCTTTTTCTCTCTCTTCCATCAGGCTTTCTATTTCCACTAGGTCTTCCCGGGCCACTTCTGCTGTCTCTGCCACCTCTCCCGCGAGAATCATCACTGTCGGCGTAGTCAGAGTCATAGCGGTTTGTTCGAATATAGGTATTAGCACTTTTATCTTCTACAAGGTCTTCTTCTCCGGGTACACAGGAGGGAATTTTACTTTCACAGTATTTTTGTATTGCGGGAAGATTGTAGACATCTTGCTCAGAACAAAAAGAATATGCTTTACCGGTTTTACCTGCACGCGCTGTTCTTCCTGTTCGGTGAACATAGTTTTCAGCTTCGTTTGGAAGATCGTAGTTTATAACCATAGAAAGAGAGTCTACGTCAATTCCTCGTGCCGCAACATCTGTTGCAACGAGCATTTTAAGTGAACCAGATTTGAATGAGTCAATGACTTGTAATCGTTTTGACTGGGGTAAGTCACCAATAATAAAGTCGGCTTCATAACCGTTTATTTGCAATCGACGCGCAACAATTTCACTCATCCGTTTGGTATTACAAAAGACAATAAGACTGTCAGGTTTTTCTTTTTGTATAAGACCTAAAAGTAATTTCATTTTTTCATTACTAGAAACATGAAATAAGAGTTGGTCAATTTCATCGACCGTTACATTTTCTGCTTCTATTGTTATTTCTTTAGCTGCGACTGTGTATTCCCATGCAAGATTCTTTACCGTTGCATTGAGAGTTGCACTAAAAAGCATCGTCTGGCGGGTACCCACTTTTGGCAATACTTTTATTAAGGTTCGTAGATCTGGATAAAAACCCATGTCGAACATTCTGTCGGCTTCATCAATAACGAGAAAAGCAACCTGAGATAAATCCATTGTTTTAGATTCTTGCAAGTCTATAACACGACCAGGGGTTCCAATAATAATGTCGACTCCTCGTTTAAGGAGTTCTTGCTGGCCAGTGTAACCGACCCCACCATAAAAGCTGGCGGATTTCAATTTCATTGAAGAGCCTAAAATTTTTGCTTCTTCTTCCACTTGCACAGCTAATTCGCGGGTGGGAACCATAATGAGCGCTTTTTTCCCAGCAAGAGTAGGGTCTGTAATAAGCCGCTGAAGAATAGTAATAAGATATGCAGCTGTTTTTCCAGTACCTGTCTGGGATTGCACATAAAGGTCAGAACCATCGAGACCATTTTTGAGTACCTGTTCTTGGACAGGCATGCAGGTAATATAGCCTGCTTCGGTAAGTCCTTCTTGGAGGCCACCGTTTAATGTAAAGTCGGTAAAATTCATGTTTTAAAAATATACCATAAACGGTGGTCAATGAATAGGTTTCAGCCTTTTAC
>DATFIA010000111.1:0-6791 GCA_035270545.1 Treponemataceae bacterium | reverse complement strand
TTTGGGCATGGGCGTTGGGTATACATGGGTTTTGGTTGGTATTTCCATAGTTCGTGAACTGTTAGGTGCTGGAACCTTGTTTGGGTTCAGGATTATAAGTGAAAGTCTTTCTATCGGTTTCTTTTCCCAGTCTTCGGGTGGGTTTTTTGTGTTTGGTTTGTTTATTTCGCTAAATGCACTGATAAAAAAACAATTAGAAAAAAAGGGAGCAGCTAAATGAACGACCTTTTAAAAATATTTATATCAGCAGTTTTGATTGAAAATGTCGTGCTCATGCGCTTTTTGGCTCTTTGTCCATTTATTGGGATGTCTACCGACGTAAAAAAATCTACTGGCATGGGCATGGCTGTTATGTTTGTTACAGTCCTTGCTACTGCAGTTACTTTTCCTCTGTATAAGTATGTTCTTTTACCGCTTAATCTTCAATTTTTACAGATACTGACCTTTATTTTGGTTATTGCTAGTTTGGTTCAGCTTGTTGAGTTTTACCTGAAAAAAAGCGCTCCTGCCCTATACAGCTCAATGGGTGTGTATTTAGCATTAATTACTACGAACTGTGCCATTCTTGCTGTTACATTTGACACCATAGTTAAGGGTTATACCTTTACCGAGGCAATTGTGTATGCAGTTGGTGTAGCGGTTGGTTTTCTTCTTTCTATGCTTTTACTTGCAGGTATTCGCGAGCGAATTAAGATTGCTCCAATTCCATCTTTTTTGAAAGGTACCCCAATTCTGTTTATAGCAGCGGGTCTCCTGTCTATGGCCTTTGGCGGTTTTGCCGGGCTGATCAAATAAAAGGAGAGCTCATATGGAACTTATTATTGCAACATTAGTTGTTTCGCTTGTATTGTCGTTATTTTTGGGTTTTTTACTTGGCTTTTTCAAAAAAATGTTTTTTGTGGCAGTTGACCCTACAGAAAGCGAAGTTCGCGCTGCCTTACCTGGTGCAAACTGTGGCGCATGTGGGTATCCGGGCTGTGATGGCTTAGCAGCCGCGATTGCACGTGGAGAAGCAGCAGTAAACGCCTGTACCGTTGGAGGCGCCGACACCGCTTCTGCAGTTGGTAAAATAATGGGTGTGGATGGAACTGCTGAAACCAAGGTTGCGGTGCTTCTATGTCAGGGTAGTCTCGATAAATGCCCGCCTAAGGCTGAATATAATGGAATTAAGACCTGTAGGGCTGCAAAACTTACTACTAATGGAACAAAGCTCTGCGATTATGGTTGTATTGGTTTTGGCGACTGTGAAAAAGTCTGCCCCTTCGATGCAATTCATGTAGAAGCAGACGGGATTCCACACGTAGACTATGCCAAATGTACTGGTTGTGGTCTTTGTGTTGCTGAATGTCCTCAAATGATATTAATTCTTCAACCAACTAATCGTACTGGTGCTATTGCATTATGTTCAAATAGAAATCCCCGGAAAGCCCAAGTTTTTAAGGATTGTAAGGTTGGATGCATAAAATGTTTAAAGTGCGAGAAAGTATGTCCTAAACAATGTATCAAGGTTACCAATGGTATTCCTATTGTAGATTACAGTATTTGTGATTCTTGTAACGAATGTGTCATAAATTGTCCTACCAAGGTTCTTGCTTTGGTTGAAAACAAAGTTAGGGTAGTGTAATCTTAATTATATGGTAGATGAAATTAGTCCAAAACGTACAGCAATGGTTGCGATTATCGGTCGTCCTTCGGCCGGTAAATCGACCTTCTTGAATACAGCCTGCGGAGAAAAAGTATCTATAGTGTCTCCGGTTCCGCAAACCACACGGAATGCGATCCGGGGCATTGTAAATGGAGAGCGTGGGCAACTCATTTTTATTGATACCCCTGGGTATCACGAATCTGAAAAAAAACTAAACCAGATGTTAAAGTCGACAGCACATGATCGGCTCGGTGAATCTGACTGTATTTTATATATAGTAGATGCATCTCGCGAACCTGGTAGGGAAGAAGAAATAATATGCGAAATGCTTCAGCATTCTTCTGCGCGCATTGTTATAGGTATAAATAAAATAGATTTACCAAAGGCCAGTCCTGGTTTTGTGCGTCTTTTTTTAGAGAAAAAACTTCCTCTTGTACCTGCCGACCGTATTTTCCAAATTTCTGCAGAAAATAATACAAATATAGAGCCTCTTCTTATGAAACTATTTGATCTTGCTCCTGAGGGAGAGGCTCTGTATCCGGAAGAATTTTATACAGACCAAGAAGTTGACTTTCGTATTGCAGAAGTAATACGCGAAAAAGCAATGCTTAATACCAGAGATGAAATTCCTCATGCTCTTTATGTCGAGATAGCAGATCTTGAAATGAGAAAAAATGGAAAAGAATTATGGGTGAGGGCTTTTTTAACGGTCGAGCGAGAAAGTCAAAAATCTATGGTTATTGGAAAGGGTGCTTCTATGATTAAAAAAATTAGATTAGAAGCAGTAGCAGATTTAAATAAGATTTTTTCATACCGAGTAAATCTTGATCTCCAGGTTAAGGTAAACAAAAACTGGAGACAAAAAGATCCTATTCTTGGTCGTTTAATGAAGAAATAAATGAAATATCTAAAACTGAGCTCGCTTTTGCAAGCACAGCTTTTATGAGCTTTATATTATCGAACTTCAATACTTCCGTCTGCGTGTGCAATATACACAGACGGTTTTTTTTTGGTAAAAAATCCATTTTCAACAACGCCAGTAATGCTATTAATTGAGTCTTCCATGATAGCCGCATCAATTGGTTTATTCCACAAACAGTCTAATATGAGGTTTCCATTATCTGTTACAACAGGGCCTGCTTTTCTCACCCCTTCGCGAAGCTGAACTTCGGCACCGAGCTGTATAAGAGCTTGTGTTATACTGACCCGGGCTTCAGGAATAATTTCGACGGGTAGGGCAAATTTTGTTCCAAGTGAATCAACAGCCTTTGAGCCGTCTGCAACAATTACAAAAGCGCTTGAATTATATGCTACTATTTTTTCCAAAAGAAGGGCGGCTCCGCCTCCTTTAATGAGATTATTATCCGGCGATATTTCGTCTGCACCATCAATAGCGAGGTCTAGTTTGCCGTCAATTTCTTTGGAGTTGAGTGAAAAAATGGGAATGCCAAAGTTTTCACAGGCTATGGTTGTTTGAAAGCTCGTTGGAACGGCTCGAATGTTTGAAAGGGTGCCATCTGCTATGAGTTCAGCAATTCGCTGTACTGCCGGCATTGCTGTAGAGCCAGTCCCGAGCCCTAATTTCATACCACTGGTAAGTTTTCCCTCTGCCACGAGTGAATCTATTGCAAAACGTGCAACTCGGTCTTTTAGTTTATTGTTCATAATCTATTCCTGTAAAAAATTTATATTGTAGATACGCTTGATATTGCAACATGCTATAGCCGTTACATATTTTGCAGCCAGCTTTTTCTGCGCGTTTGAGCATTCGAGTTTTTTCTGGTGTATAAATAACATCGTACACAGATTCATGTCCATTAAAAGCATAAAAATCTATGGGGTCATCATCGATATTGGGTGACATTCCCACATTTGTTGTTTGAATAATAATTTCTGAAAAGCTTTCGAGTAAAATTTGATTTCCTGCATCCAATGTAGCCCATTTAAAATTATAGTGCTGTGCCAGTTCTCGAGCTTTATCTGTCGTTCTATTGAAGATACATGCTTTTCCACCAAGTTCAAAAATTGCATGGGCTATTGCGCGTGCAGCGCCTCCAGCTCCAATAATGGAAACTTTCGTTTTACGCAGATCTTTACGATCGAGAAATTCGAGGAGTGCGCGAGAAAATCCAGGCGCATCGGTATTGTATCCATGCCATTCTCCTTCTTCTCGAAGCACGGTGTTACAGGCCCCAATTTCTCCGGTATGTTCTGAAATTTGATACAAATTGGGCAAAACTGTTTCTTTAAAAGGGAAGGTAACTGAAATACCGTTTATGCCAACTTCATCTGCAAACTCAAGAGTTTCTTCAATATTTTCGGATTTTAATGGAAGATACACTGCGTCGATATTTTGTCTCAAATAACCTTTATTGTGTATAAGGGGGCTCGAAGTAGCGAGGAGAGGATTTCCTGTAACGGCAAAAATTTTTGTTTTTTTTGTAATTGAATTTATGTGATACACCTCGTGAAGGGTAACCGGGTCGAGTTGACCAAGAGTATTTTGAGTGCTTTGTATAATATCTTCACTTGTAGCAAACGTTATAGAAGATCCAAGAATTGGGGCTAGGATGCGTGATGCGAGCCCGTAGGGTCCCATGGCTATGAGTATATATTCACTGCCTGAGCATTGTTTAGCTTCTCGGAAGAGGTTTGTCACATCTGCAAGTGAGCGTGGCATAAAGGCCACTTTCGCTATTTCATCTTTTGTGCGCCGTAACCGCTGTACTAACGTATGGAGATCTGTTTCTGGTCCGTTCATATTATGGGTGCTTCGAATAATGCGGGTACCAAAAGCTCGAGCTGCTTCTTCAATACTTGGTACATGAATATCTTCTTCGAGGTCTATATATGCAAAATTTTTGCGTTGGTCTGTATCTGCAAAGGCAAGTCCCCGGGCGAGAAGTGCTGTTCTTGCACCTTCTCCTTCAATATATTTTCCCCCATCGGACTTTCTCCGAATGGTTAAAATGCAAGGGAGTCGGGCCATTTCTGGAAAACTTCTAAAATGCAGGCGTTCTTCTGCACATAAACAGTCCACTCGCAGTTCTACAATATCGATCCAAGATCGATATAATTCAACCAGAGCAAGATCTTCTTTTAGCGTCGGCGCGGTTAATACCAAACAAATTTTAGTTTTCATGTCAATTTAGTATACCGAATGAAGCGATAGTTTTGGAAGTCTAAAATAATTTTATTTCTTTTATTGTTGAGAGTTGCTCATTCTTCGTTTAGAATGAATTATTAAAGGAGTTTTTATGGAACATTTTGGAGCTTGGGGACTTATTCCTCCTCTTCTAACTATTGCATTGGCCTTCATTACAAAAGACGTTATTGTTTCTTTGTTTTTAGGTATTGTTTCTGGAGCACTTATTGTAGCTGGTGGAAATCCGGCTCTTGCATTGATTAACACAACAGATCTTTTAGCTGCTTCGTTGAATGACGGGTGGAATATTAGAATCTTTTTGTTTTGTGCTTTGCTTGGCGGTCTCGTCGGTATGCTTTCTCGCACCGGTGCGTCTCATGCATTGGGGACTTGGGCTTCTCGGCGTTTAAATTCCCGAAAAAGCACATTATTAACAGCTTGGTTTTTTGGCTTACTCATTTTTATAGATGATTACTTCAATTCTTTGGCAGTTGGTACTATTATGAGACCAATTACCGACAAACAAAAAATTTCCAGAGCAAAATTAGCCTACATTCTAGACTCGACAGCAGCTCCCGTTTGTATTATTGCTCCAATATCAAGCTGGGTTGTTACTGTTATGTCAGTTGTTAAAGGCTCGGAAGGCTTTTCTAGTTTAGGCGTGAGTGAGCTTTCTTTTTTTATTCGCTCTATTCCATATAACATGTATGCTCTCCTTACCTTGATTATGGTTGTAGTTGTAGCTATTTCTCAGCGAGATTTTGGACCCATGCTTTCTTCTGAGCGTCTTGCAAAAGAACAGGGCCTTTTGTGGAATGAATCTAAATATGGCTCTCCAGCAGGAGAAGTAGATCTTATTGAAAACACTAAGGCTCGTGCACGGGATATGTTGTTTCCAATTATTACCCTTATTGTTACTGCTTTACTCTTTTTCCCCATGACAACTTGGATGGGCGCTGTAGATGGAGAAGAAATAACGTCCCTTGGTATGGCAATTTCTGCAATCCCCTTAGGAACAGCGTTTAACGATACAGATGCGTCGGTGGCACTTCTGTATTCCGCTATTTTTACGGTAGTTCTTACCTACGTGTACTATTTAATTAGACGTCTTCTTACAATAAAGACAGCTTCAGAGTCTTTGAAAGATGGTATTGGTTCAATGGTTCCAGCCTTAATTATTTTAACAATGGCATGGACTATTGGCTCTGTTATTAAAGCAAGTCCAGAAGATGGTGGACTCGGGCTTGCAAGTTATCTTTCAGAAGTTGTGGTTGGTGGTGGTTTCCCAATCTGGCTTCTTCCTGGTATCGTTTTTGGTCTTTCTGCTCTTATTTCGTTTTCTACTGGAACCAGTTGGGGTACATTTACCATTATGATTCCTATTGTAATGCCGATTGTGGTTGCTTTAGGTAAAAATGGTGGTTTGGCAGACGGGGCCTTACTCAATGCTGCAATGATTAGTATTGCAGCCGTGTTAAGTGGAGCCGTTTTTGGCGATCACGCCTCTCCTATTTCGGACACTACTATTTTGTCTTCTACAGGAGCCGGCTGTCCGCATCTGGAGCATGTTGCCACCCAGATGCCGTATGCCTTGTTCGTAGCGGGATGTAGCCTTGTTGGATTTATATGTGCCGGCGCATTCTTGAACGAAATTGTCGGCTGGGTCGTAGCCCTAATTCTTTTTACCCTTGGAATGGTTTTCCTTCCACGCCTTATTAAGGCAAAGTAGGTTCTTCCTTTTTATGCACTTCAAATGATGCAACTTCCTTGTTCAGGATGGTCAGAGCCAAAACGGTTCCATCCTGGACTGCATAGGGAACTGTGAGTAATCCCCCCGGGTGTTTCATTGAAAGTATCTCGTATCGCTCACCCTTGGGGGAAATCCCTTCAACTTTAATTTGAAAAGGATATGGATATACCGGAAGATTTTCTGTAAGAATTCCATAGACTTTTCCATCTGTAGAATTGACAGGCATGGCGACAACAGCAGCAACACGAGAC
>DATFIA010000110.1:0-2375 GCA_035270545.1 Treponemataceae bacterium | reverse complement strand
GTATCACACCTTTCGAAAACCTTTTCGAATTACTAATAAGACTCTAAGGGAGGGGCAAAAGAGCCATGCTGATATGGTTAACTTACTCGCCACCCCTGATGCTCGAGCGGCATATGAGGAATTGTATACTCGACGTCACATCTGGGCTCATCAAAAACTCAAGGCAGAATGGATGGAAGATATATGGCAGATGAAAAAAAAGAATCCCCCAATACTAAATTTCAAAACGGGAAAAGTAAAAATCCGCGGCCAACCAGGAGAAGGGTGGGTGGCTCTCCATTTGACTGCATAAAGGAGAGTTTGTTTCAACAATTTTGGCAGCAGTTATTAAATATTACTGTTCAAAACAAGATTCAAGCAACTCAACAGTTAAAGAGCTTGTATCTGCAATTGTTTTAGTTGCTCCTTGTAAACTAAGGCCAATTGCAACAGATAACATACCTGCTTTTTGTATGGCTTCAATTCCTGCTTGAGCGTCTTCAATTCCAATACAATCTGATGGCCATATTCCAACTAAATCCGCACCACTAAGGAAAATATCTGGCTCTGGTTTTGACATTTGAACAGCCGAAATATCTGCTATTACATCGAAAGAAGATAAAAGGCCAAGCTTCTCACACACTAAAGGTGCGTTTTTACTTGCAGAAGCTAAAACCAATTTTATACCCTTTTTCTTTAATTCTTTTAATAAAGAGGAAATACCAGGTAAGATATCTTTCGAACTTAACCCATCCAAAAGCGAAACATAATAATCATTTTTAGCCTGTATTAAGGTATAGCAATCTTTTTGTTCCATTTTTCTATTGTTATGAGAAAGAATACGATTAAAAGATTCTTCGCGTGAAACACCCCTAAGAGATTCATTTACTTCGCGATCAAACAATAATCCTGCATCATCCGAAATTCGTTTCCATGCAAGATAATGTAGTTCTGCGGTATCTGTTATTACTCCATCTAAATCAAATAAAGCTGCCTTAAACACTCTTTTTAGCGAAAAGGATACTGTTAGACCATTATTTAGCGAGACCGGTATATTTCTATGAATAAATTCTAAATGTGACCCCTCTCGTAATGTATAAGAAACTATTACTTCCGTATTTTGTCTTCTCATTGACACAAGTAAAATTGAATCTTGTAATGCAAGAGAAAAAGATAAATCATTCCATTTAGAAGGAAGATATGGATTAAAAGACCAAAGACCCTTCCAGTCTCTAAAACCAGCAAAACCATATACAAGACTCATCCAGCTACCAGCCATCGCTGCAGTATGAATCCCGTCGCATGTATTACCATGTATATCTTCAATATCCATTCGTGCTGTTTTTTCAAAATATATTTCAGCTTTTTCGTATTCACCAATTTCACAAGCCATAATACTTTGAATACAGTGTGATAAAGAAGAATCACCTGTGGTTAATGGCTCATAGAACTTAAAATTTCGTTTTTTTTCTGCAAGTGTAAACTCACCAGATAAAAGAAACTGCGCCAAAACTAGATCTGGCTGTTTCAATACCTTGTGTCGATAAATAACTAATGGATGATAATGTAATAAAAGAGGATATTTCTCTTTAGGGGTATTTTCGAAATCCCATTCTGCTTTATTCATAAAAGAATCGTCTTGTGGATACACCCCAAGTTTTGAATCAAAAGAAACAAACATATTTTCTGCAGCTTTTTTCCAAGTATCAATTTCTATTTGAGAAACTCCAGCTTCTGTGTTTTTTTCGACAATCGAAATACTAAAGCGCAAATTATTACGGGCCATTAAATTTGTATATGCATTGTTATTAACACAAGCCGTATACTCATCGGGACCAGTAACGCCATTAATACAAAACGCACCGCCGCGACTCGGCGTAAAGGAACCAAGACTCATCCACATGCGTGCCGTTTCAACAGCCATTTCTAAGACCTTTTTGGTATCGAAAGCATCACTTCCAGCTGCATTGAGATATTTTTCAAGAGCAAACATTATGTCTGCATTTATATGATACTGTGCCGTTCCAGCTGGATAATAAGCGCTCGTTTCTTCTCCATCGATTGTTCGCCAAGGGAAAAGTGCTCCCTTAAGACTCATAATCTCTGCGCGTTTTTTTGCTTTGGGAAGAATTGAATACCGATACTCTAGCAAATTCTTCGCAATTGAGGGCTGGACATAGGTAAAGACCGGACAGATATAAGCTTCTGTATCCCAAAAATAATGTCCCTCATATCCTTCCGCGGTCAAACCTTTTGCTGCAATACTTGTGGTTCCATTTCTTCCAGAAGACTGTAGTAAATGGAAAAGATTAAAATGAAGAGCTAATTCACTCGCTGAATCTTCCATAATTGAAATGGTTGCTATTTTCCAAAAAGCTTCAAGGTACTTTTTTTGC
>DATFIA010000109.1:0-10370 GCA_035270545.1 Treponemataceae bacterium | reverse complement strand
TGTTCCTTTCGGGAGATTTTTCCTTCTTTTTCATGAGTCTCTTTTGCTTTTTTGTTCGTAAACATGCAATCAGTCAAAATATGCTACCTTTAATAAAGTTACCGAACGTTCGGTAACAAATAATATAGTAAATTCTATTCTAGAGAGTCAACAGAATTGAGTGATTATGATACACTTAATTTCTGTAGGAGAATCTATGAAAAACAAACAGCACCGAGAGCTGGCTGTGTGTGGTTTAGAAGCCGTACGAGCACTTGCCGAACACCACCCAGAAAAAATACAACGCCTCTTTTTCTCAGAAAATCGCTCGAGTCATTTTGGAGCTACATGCAAATTGCTTGCGGCTTCACGCAAAGTGTACCGTGCCGTAGAAAAAGAAATTGAACTCGAAAAACTCAGTCAAAGCGTACATCATCAAGGTGTAGTTGCCATGATAACCGAGCCAGAAATTCCTCTTCTTGACTTAGAAACACTTTCCCTTTGGCAAAAAACAAAAGAAAAGGTATTAGTTCTTGACCGAGTAGGAAATTCCAATAATCTTGGCGCTATTATTCGAAGCGCTGCCTTTTTCGGAATCTCCCACATCGTTATAAGTGACGACGACGAACAAGCTCGTATAACTACAAGTGCGTATCGTGTAGCCCAGGGTGGAATGGAATTTGTCGATATACGACGTGTTCCTTCAGCTGCCTGGCTTATAAAAACCGCTGTAAATACCATGACCTGCATTGGAGCCGATCACCGAGCAACAGACACCTTGTCTGACATGAAGAAATTTGTCTCAAACGAAAAAGGCTTGCTTATCGTTTTAGGTAACGAAGAAAGCGGTCTTTCTCAAGAAGTAAAAGATTCCTGTCATCATCTAGTTCGCATACCAGGAACTGGTCAAATAGAAAGTCTCAACGTTGCCCAAGCATCAACTTTGTTCGTATACGAACTTTCTTTGCTATAACGAGACTCTTTTGTGACAAAGTTACTGCACAACTGTCCTAAATTGCTTATATTATAGTAAGTAAAACAATAAGGAGGCACTCCATGGCAGTGTTACATACAAACGAAGCAAGTTTTGAAAAGGTTATTAATCAGGACGTACCGGTTCTCGTAGATTTTTGGGCACCTTGGTGCGGACCATGTAAAATGCTCGGTCCCGTACTGGAAGATGTCGAAAAAGAAATCGGTAGCGCAGCAGTTATTGCCAAGGTTAATGTTGACGAAGAACAGGATTTAGCCGTTAAATTCGGTGTGTCCAGCATTCCAACCATGGTCGTTTTCAAAAAAGGTGAAGCTGTAGACAGAGCTGTTGGCTTCATGAGCAAGGAAAAAATTATTGCACTGCTTAAGAGTCATGCCTGATTTGCCTTTCTTTTATATTTTCAAACCCTGCCTCCCCCTAGGCGGGGTTTTTTATTTTTAAACAAGATAAGATTTCAAGAACGAGCCAGAAGGGCGAGGAAGCGCAGTAGCTCTTCCTCTTGAAGATCGGCGAACGTCGAACCGTGGAGGCCCCACGTATGAAAACCTTTGGTTGGCGAAAGCGCCTTCCTTCGTCCTTCCTTTTTCTCCGAGCGGCTTCGAGCTGCCCTCGTCTTTTGTCATGGTTCGTTCTGCCTCAGTTTTTATTCTTCTAAATCTAAATTTCTACCTTTTCCTCCAAAAGCCATGATGAAGCAACAAAAAGAACCGCAGCAAGTACGAGAAAAATTAAAAAAGGCGTAAAAGGTATTTGAAAGTTTTTTTCCGTAAATTGCAAAATTGATCTGAAGCCCATTTCTTGAGGGATTCTGACTGTAAAATTTGTGTACCAGTTAAGTTTAGAGCTTAAGAAATTGCCTAAGTTTTGAGTCCAGTTTATGACGGTTACAAAAACTACAATAGCAATTACAGTTGCAATACCCTTGTTTTTTATGAATGAGCGCGAGACAACCGTAGCAAAGATTAAAAAGACACCTACTGTAAAAAATATGCACAGAGCGTAGAGGCTTAATTGCAAAAGGGCTGGAAAATTAAAAACAACTGCTTTTTGAAAAAAGAATCCGAGCGTTGTAAAAAAAGAATATTCACCTTGACTTAGTAATATGCTTCCAATTCCACCATGTATAATGGCAATACAGATTGCAGGAATTAGATAGATTAAAAATTCAAGAAGGCCTGCAATCATTCTGCCACCTATGATTTCCCATCCGTGGCGAGGAACTGTGAGCATGAGGTAATTGGAATCCTTATAGAGAAGGTTTTCAACATGGCCAGTACTGCATGCAAAAAACAGTACAATTCCAGTTATTCCTGTGCTAAGTCCTGCTATTGGTAGCCAAAACATAAGAGCAGGAGAGCCTTGCCATGAACCAGAAAAAATTGCAAAAATCTCAACAATCCATGTAATTAGGTTTACAATTCCTATTGCTGACAGGAGCAATATCATTGTGTTTTTTTGTCCCTTAAGCTGATATTTAATTATTTCCCACATAGTATTCTCCTTTTATTTGTTTGCAAAAATTTCAAGATAGAGTTGGTCTATCGATTTTTTTCTTTCGCTTCGTAAGGTTTCGGCGTCTCCGCTGAGAATAATTTCACCTTCATCTATAAACGCTACATCGTTAAAAACTTTTTCAACATCGTTTACTAAATGTGTACTGATTATAATAGCTGAGTCTTCTGTCCATGTTTTTATGATAGTTGAAACAATTCGCTCTCGAGCTACGGGGTCTATACCACCTAATGGTTCGTCGAGAATAAAAAGTTTCGCTTTACGTGAAAAGGTAAGAGTTAAGTTCAATTTTTCGATCATTCCCTTCGACATTGCTTTTACTCTGTCATTTTGATTCAACTTCATAAAGGTGAGCATTTCGAGGGCTTTGAGGCGATCAAAATCTTCAAAAAAGTCGGTATAAAAATCTATAGCATCTATCGCTTTCATCCAAGGATATAAGGTGTTTTTGTCTGGTAAAAAAGAAACAACTTTTTTAGTTTCGTAACCCCCTGGGTTCCCGGATACAGAAAAAGATCCGGATGTTGGTTTTTGAAGACCGGCAATAATTTTTAGAAGCGTTGTTTTTCCAGAACCGTTTGGACCCATAAGGCCAAGAATTCGTCCGCTTTCAACCGTAAGAGATATGTCTCTAAGTGCGGATTTTGTAAAAAAGTTTTTTTTAAGTGATTTCGTTTCAAGAATGATGGCCATTATTGGTTTCCCCCTTGTAGTGCTTTATGAAGAATACTTGGGATTATATCGTCTTTAAATCCCAGAGAATGCATTCCGTCAATAAATTGTTTTAGCAGCATTTCTGCCATTTCTGCCTTTAGTTGCTCAATGAGCCCGTCTTTTTCAACAATATACGTTCCCAGTCCCCGTCTCGTTTCTGTGACTCCTTCTCTTTCAAGTTCCTGATACGAGCGTTGTACGGTGTTGGGATTTACAGACAGAGACTCTGAGTGTTCCCTAACCGAAGGTAGCTTGTCACCAGGAACAAGAGAACCTGTGACAATTTTTTCTTTTATGTTTTGAATAATCTGTACATAGATGGGAATGTTTGCATCAAAATTGTCCATATATCCTCCTGTGTTATAGTGTGTTACATAACTAATACACCATAACGCAGGAGTTGTCAAGAAAAAATCTTGAAAAAATGCGTATTTATTTAACTGTCATGCGAAATACTCCGTCCCAATCATCTGCGGGCGGTTTTGCTTGAAAATGTTCTATCCGGTCAAGATATACTTGTGAAGGTATATCGTTAAAATCTGTGACATTTTTTTGAAATAGACCTTGTGCTTTTTTCCAGTTTCTTTTGCGATACTCAGTAAGTCCTTTTTCAAATTGCACTTGGAGACTTTGTATCTTTTCATTTGCATGTGAGGTTTTTTGTAAAATTTCAAAAATACGTACCGGCTCGTTTTTACCTTTTACCGCTATGAAGTCAATTTCTCTACATAAAAAAACGTCTTTTACTTTCTCATATACCGTTTCTGTTATGAGTGTTTTGGAACCATAGGCCTTGTTCGCACCTTCAAGTCTTGCTGCAAGATTTACTGTGTCTCCAATTGAGGTAAAATCCATTCTGTCCCTCGCTCCTACAGAGCCAAAAACAACGGAGCCTGAGTTTATGCCTATTCCTATTTCGACGACCGGAAGACCTTCTTTTTCACGCTTTTCTTTTTCTTCCATCATCGCATGACGAATTTGCATAGCTGCCATGCATGCATTTTTTTCCTTTTCTGGGCCTTCAAAAAAGGCCATCATTTCGTCTCCCACAAACTTATCTACATCGCCGTGGTTATTCAATATAATTTCTGTTTCAAGATCGAGATAGCGGTTCAAAACTTCTACAACTTGATCTGGTTCCATGCCTTCACAGAGGGTTGTAAAACCGCGGATATCGGTAAAAAGGAAGGCGAGTTCTTTTTGTGTACTGGAAGCTATTCCTTTTTGAGCCTGTTTTAAGGTCGAGGTAGAGATATATGGCACTATTCCTCGTAATACCGTTACCAATTCGCTAATTTCTGTAGAAAGAAGTTTAATTTCATCTCGACTGTTAACACTATCTGTATATACAAGGGATGTTGGGGAAACTCTCATTTCTCCGTGCATCATCATTACAAGAATATCTGATATTTTTCGCACATTCATTCTAAGGAATAAAAGAGGATTTACAATATAGTTACCAACCAGATAGGTTAGAACAATTGCCAGATATAAAAATAAGGTTGTATAGCTTATTACTGTTATTCGAGTTCTAAAATATGGGCGCATTATAACAGTTTCGTCAAACTGCATAGTTGAAAATCCTAATAGCCGTTCTTTACGAATACGCTCGTCACCCTTTCTAATTGTATCAATTTTTATGATTGGACAACTAAAAGAATACATTCGTGTTTTTGAATCATAAATAGAAGAAACTATGTTGTTTTTTGTCCATTCAGTGGCGATTATTTTTGCCATAGCACCAGAAAGAACAGATTCTTCTGGAAAATGCTTTCCTGCAAAAAGAGTTGAAAATTCTGCACGATAGTCTTTGAGTGTTTCAGGTAATGAATCTAGGTATATTTCTTCTTTCAGATTTGTGTATAAAGTGAGTTCTGTGTATGCAAATTCTGTTTTTTTATTTAAATCTATCTGTCGGTTTATGTATTCATGAAGGGCGATCGAATCACCTATATTTATCCGATACATTGTAGCGGCTTGCTCAACCTGGTTTTTTGCGCCATCTCCGAGCGTTTTTAGGATTGTGGTGCGATAGTTTCCTAACAAAACAGTGCTGAGAATAAGAATAATTGCGGATATAATTCCAAGAAATGCAAAGAAAAGTTTACTTCTGATTTTAAAAAGTGTTTCTATAGAAGCTATTTTGACACCTGCTTTTTTAGGTATAGGCAGGTTTTTACTTTGTTCTTTGCGAAAAGACTGATATTCCCTATACACTGGGTCTCGATAGTTTAGAATTATGAGCATCCAAGAAGTCATTGCAATATGAAGAGCGACAGTGAAAACAGGAATAACCCATTGCGAGAGGGGAATTGTTTTAAACCAGAGGTATGTATCTGCTTGGGCCAGAATAGGAAGAACAGATATGTAAACCATAATTGAAAAGATCACAATTCTGAAGAAGGCTTGGAATAAACCCGCGGTATTTCCAAAAAAGCCTAGTTTATCTGAAATAAAAATTGAAACAATAGAAAATATCACATACACCGGGATGAGATATACTGAAAAAAGAAGTAGTTGAGAAATAGTCGATATTGAATCTAACGAAAAGCGAAAAGGCATGAGAAAGGGTGCTATTGTTTCGTGTTGTATAATCGATTTAGGACTAAAAAACCATAACAAACAAAAAAACGAGAAAAGTAAGTCAACAATAGTATGTTTAATCGGTTTAATTTTCATTTTATCCTTCATTTATAACTTGCCTCAGATTACTGAGCTACAATCTCAGATTACTGAGATTGTAGTGCTTGAAATTTTGTAGTTGCCTTATCCAAATATGATCGAGCTTGTTCATATTCCTTATCAAAAGCGACTACAGCAGAAAATTTAAGCGCCGCTCTTTCGTAATCTTCCTCTGTGTATAAGGTTACTCCTTCTTTATAGATACGAGCCGCTACTTGAGTTATAAGGTTTTTCTTTTCATTTAGCATTGTAACATTGGCTTGTTTTTTCATTCGAGGAGTATTAGCTTGAATAATATTCATGGCATCAGATAGTTTATCTTGATCTAGAAGTGAATCAACAGAGCTTATAATATCGGTAATCTCTGCGTCATAATCTCTGACACTTGCTGCTTTATTAATTTTTGTCTTTAAAGCATAAGCTTCATTCGTTTTATATATAGAAAGAGCCTGATTAGCGCGATATCCCGCAGATTGGTATTTAGCAGTAGCATAATATTGGCTCGCCCAATTAAAATAAATTTTGTATTTTAGATCTTGAACTTGGGTACTGGGCTCAGAGGTCATGGTTGAAAGTGTTTTCTCGGCTTTAAGTATTGATCCTTCAGCGTCATAATACTGTTTTTGTTCTAATTTTTGCTTAGCAATTGTTATGTCATTCTCTACAAATTCATTAATCTTCATATTAAAGTCTTCTTTTATGACTAAGACTTCTTTATTAGAAGGGGTAAGGGTTGATATTGAATCTATAAGATTGTGAGCTATTTTGAGGCGTTTGAGAACAGAAACTTGATTTTTGTCTGCCATTATTACACCATGTAACTCTGAAAGCTCCTCTACCATCAACGTAATTTCAGAATCTCGAAGTGTTGCTGTTTCTTTTTTTAGCTGTTTCATTTCTTTGTTTTTTGAATCTAGTTCTGTAATTCTTTGTATAGCAATAAGATATTCGTAGTTTTGAGGACGAGTTCTTTTTTGAACTTCAGATAGTGCTGTAATTTTCTTTTTATATTCAGTGGTATTTTTTTCAACGTATATATCAAGTTCTGTAAGTAATTTTTCGGCTTCCACAAGGGTTGGGTCAAGTTTTAAAACATCTGTAAACGCAGTTCTAATAGCTTTAATCTTTGAGTATTCTTTTTTTTCGATTACATCAGCCTTGAAGCTTTCTTTGCTTTGTTCAAAAAGCAGTTCAGCTTTTTTTTCATTTTCTAAATCTGCAATGAGAAAATAATTAGTTCGCATAGTGGTACAAGACACTAAAAAAAAACAACCTAAAGAAAGCAGGCAGATAGAAACAGTGTTCCTATTTTTAATCATCAAGTTACCTCTATTTGTGAATATATCTTATTCGAAGGCCATCGTCAAATTTGCAGAAAAAGGATTTTTTTTTTATACTTACAACTATAAGTGAGAAAAATGATTAGAGCCCTGCGTTTATCAGTAAATCCTCAAAAAGACTCTACAGAGTTTTTACCGATGTTTATACGGCAACGAATAGAAGAAAATTTGATTCGCTTTACTTTTGTCCCTTATCTTGTTTTGGTTCTGTCTTTTCTATTCTCCTTGGAATATTTCTTTGAATTTCTTAATGGAACAATAAGTTATTTTGAAATATATATATGTTTTTTATTTGCTGTTATTTCGCTAGTTTCGGTGTTATTTTGCGTGATAGTATCTTTTTTTTCAAAATCTAAGAATCGCGGATCAATAAATTTATTAATCTTTTTTTATGTAGCAGTATTAATGCTTGCAGTAATTTCTATTTCTGTACTTAATTCAAGTATTTCTAACGATTCCACTGCAATTGCTATATTTTTTTTGGGCGTGGCTTTTTTCTACCGGTCGAGCTCTCGCCAAATAGTACTTTTACTAGTAATAGGGATCCTTTTTGATACGTTTTTATTTTATGCAATTTTTTCTCGAATAGATGTTGTGACTATTTTGAGTCTTATTGCAATCTTGGGGTTTTCGTTCACAATTTCACGTGTTCAAGAACGTATGCATGTGAGGCTTTTCGACGCATTGCAAAAGCTTGAATCAATGAATTTAAAACTACAAGAAGAATCTGTTAAGGATCCTCTAACTAATTTGCATAATAGACGATATATGTATGAGTTTCTTTTACAACAATTAGCCTTGTTTACCCGAACTAAAAAGTTATTTTCAATAATCATGTGCGATATTGATCATTTTAAATTAGTAAACGATGAATACGGTCATCCCGTTGGAGATGAAGTTATAAAAGCGGTTACTCGTATTGTGACTCAATATTCTCGTGAAAGCGACGTTCAAGCCCGATATGGCGGAGAAGAATTTGTTGTTATTTTACCTCAAACTGATGCGGTTGGAGCTAGGATAGTTGCTGAAAGAATGCGTATTGCAATACAGGAGTATCATTTTCAAAAACTAAAAGTCCCCATAACCTGTAGTTTTGGAATTACTGAAGTACAATCTGGTGATACCACAGAATCTTTAATAAAGAGAGTCGATAGTTTTTTATACTGCGCTAAACACGGTGGTAGAAATACAAGTATTTGTGGCTGAATCCATGGGGAAATTATTCTTTGACTTGAAAAACCTCTTCGTTCCGGCTAAAATGGCCGTCAAACGAGAGGTATTCTTTTATGAAAATGTCAAAAATGTTTATGCCAACACTGAGGGAAGTCCCTACAGAGGCTGTTGTTGTGAGTCATCGGCTTTTGCTACGTGCGGGAATGATTCGGAAACTTGGTAATGGGCTTTTTACCTATCTTCCTCTCGGTTTAAGAAGTTTTAGAAAAGTAGAAAATATAGTTCGCGACGAAATGAATGCGACTGGTGCTCTTGAATTTAAGCCTTCTGTTATTGTTCCCGGTGAAATATGGCGAGAAAGCGGCCGTTGGGAAACAATGGGTGAAGGTATGCTTCGAATAAAAAATCGTGTAGATCAAGAACTTGTAGTTAGTCCAACCGCCGAAGAAGCCTTTGTTGCTTTGCTTCGCAGTGAAGTATCTTCATATAAACAACTTCCCATTTCTGTGTATCAGATTAATACAAAATACCGAGATGAAATTAGACCTCGTTATGGCCTTATGAGGTCACGCGAATTTACCATGAAAGATGCATACTCTTTCCATACTGACGATGCAAGCCTCGACGAAACGTATCAGGCAATGGGTCAGGCGTATCGGCACGTATTCAAACGCTGTGGACTTTCCGTAATACCGGTTCGAGCAGATTCTGGTGCCATGGGTGGAACTGGTTCAGAAGAATTTATGGTAGAGTCCGAAGTTGGAGACAATAACCTTATTCTTTGCGCCTCATGTGGCTACGCAGCTAACGACGAAAAAGCTTCCTGCGCACCAGACCCTGTTTTAACGGGACCAGGTAGTGTTAAAACTGAGCTTTCTTTTGCTCCAATTAGCACTCCAAATGTAAAAACCATAGATGAGCTCTGTACTTTTTTGAAGACAACTTCAAAAGCTTTTATAAAAACACTTATCTATAAGGCAATAAATTGTGAACTCGATTTACGAGAAATTGCTTCGTGCGCATCTTTAGTGCGAAAAATACCTGGAAATTCACCTGCATATTATCCAGAAGCTTTTTTTGCAGTATGTGTGAGAGGCGATCTCGACGTAAACGAAGCTAAATTAGCAGCAAATCTCAAAGCTAGTGAAGTTGAACTTGCGAGCGATGTTGATGTCGAGAGATTGACTGGTGCTCCTGTCGGTTTTGCAGGCCCTGTCGGCTTTTCTTCCGCCCCCATCATTGCAGATAATTCCGTTATGCTTATGCATGACTCTGTTACTGGCGCTCTAAAGGTAGATCTTCATTTTGAACATGTAGAACCAGGTCGCGACTTTACGCCTTATATGATTGCAGATGTAAGAACTGTTCTCGCCGGTGATAAATGCGTGAATTGCAGCGGAGAATATTACAGCAAGAAAGGAAATGAACTCGGTCATATTTTTAAACTTGGATATAAATATACCAAGAGCATGGGCATGTTGTACCTCGATGAAAACGGAAAACAACAGATGCCGACAATGGGCTGTTATGGAATCGGAGTGGACAGAACTCTTGCCTCTATTATTGAAGAACACCACGATGAAGACGGTATAGTCTGGCCAATGTCAGTTGCTCCTTTCCATGTAGTCATTGTTCCTATTAAATATGAAGGAGCTATGAAAGAAGCTGCAGATACCTTGTATACAGACTTACAGGCTCAAGGGATTGAGGTTCTTATGGATGATAGATTCGAGCGCCCTGGCGTTAAATTTAAGGATATGGATCTTATTGGAATACCAATGCGTATTGTCGTGGGAGATAAGAATTTGCCAAACGTAGAAGTAAAGCATAGAAATGAAAAAGACTCAGTGCTGATGCCTTTAACAGAAGCGGCTTCGAAAATTGCAACAATAGTTCATACAGAAATTGCAGCTTTAACTGGAGTGAAATAATGCGCTGTTTTCAGGCAAGTTGTCATGGTAAATCTGTTCTGTGTG
>DATFIA010000108.1:0-17197 GCA_035270545.1 Treponemataceae bacterium | reverse complement strand
GCCCATGCAGGAGAGGCAGGAAAAGGATTCTCTGTAGTTTCAGACGAAATTAGAAAACTTGCAGAAAGTTCTTCTGAACAATCTAAAGTGATTGAGGGAGAACTAAAAGCAGTTGTTCAAAAGATCAATGCAATTGTAAATGCTTCTGCAAAAGCAGGAGATGCTTTCGGGACGGTAACTACTAAGATTCATGAAGCGACCGGGCTTGTTCAAGAAATTCGTATGTCTATGAGAGAACAATCTGAAGGAAGTCAGCAGGTTTTGGAAGCTTTAGATAATATTCAAAACATAACAATGGAAATTCGAGACGGTTCCCTGGAAATGAATCAAGGAGCTACAATGATTCTCCAGGAAATGACACGTCTTGAGGAAGTATCTCTTAAGGTTCAAAGAAGCACTCAGAACATTGCTCGTGCAAGCGATGCAATCGAAACCACAATTGAGACCGTCGTGGATATAACTGGACAAAACTCTAATGTTGTCCATACTTTATCAGGTATTACGACTCGTTTTAAACTTTAAAAAATAAAGGTATAAACGACATAAAAATTATTTTTTGTGTCGTTTATCTAATTCATACAGAATGTCTTGCCAGGAAACGCCTTCGCGGTTCATAAGAACATTTACAAAATAAATCAAATCTGCACATTCCCAAATAACGTCTGCCTTATTTTCTGCTTCTGTTAATTCTTCTGCTTCTTCAATAATTTTCTCTCTCACTCGCTCGGCGTTTAATGTTGCAGTATAGGAGCCAGGCTTTGGATTTTCAAACCTATCGGCAATAATTGAAGAAAGAAAGGGAAGAGAATACTCTCTGTCACCCACTGTTTTAAAACAAGACCAAGCACCAGTATGACAAGATGGACCATTTGGAATAACAGTAGCAAGAACTGTGTCTCTATCGCAGTCAACACGGAGTTTTACCACATTAAGAGTATTTCCTGACGTTTCGCCTTTGGTCCATAATACATTTCGGGATCTACTCCAAAAAGTAAGTTTTCCCGTTTCAAACGTTTTAGTAAAGGCTTCTTTATTTGCATAGCCTACCATTAGTACTTCTCCAGTATCACTTTGAGCTACAACCGGAATGAGATCTACTTTTTCCCATGCGAGACATTGGATAAAGCCCTCTGCGAGCGAAACTTTTCCTGTATACAAGGCCATGCCTAATTGAACATCACAACCAAGTTTTTCAAGCTCTGCTACTTCTGCAACAGAAGAAACTCCTCCGGCAACGACAAGCCTACACGAGACAACCTTTTTTAATTTTTTTACTAGTTCAAGATCAATTCCTGTCATAGTGCCTTCTCTTTCCACACAGGTAAAAAGAAGTTCTGAACAATACGGTTCCACCGCTACGGCACCTTCAACTAAATCAATCCCAGCGCTTTTAGTCCAACCAGCAACTGCTATTTTTCCATCCCGACTATCTACAGAAATTATTATGTGCTCTTTTCCAATGGCATTTACCATAGCTTCTAAAAAAGGTGTATTTATTCCAGAAGATCCGTCGTTTAAAGTAAATGCTGCAGACCCAATTATAACTTTTTCAGCTCCCAAAGACAGCAATTCTTTAGCCTTCTTAGAGTCTCGAATTCCACCGCCTACTCGCACATTGCCTTTTCGTAGAAGGGTTTTAAGTAATTCTGTATTAACAGTAGAACCGTCGGGTCGAGTATTCCGCAGCGCTGCATCAAGATCTATAATTGCTACTTCACCATAACGGTTAAATTCAGAAATTAATTCGAGAGGATTGTCTCGTTCAAGAACAAGATCTTTCCCTTGGAGCAATTGCACTACTTTTCCATCTTTTAAATCTATTGAAGAAATTATCATTACGTAATCCTTATTTTGTAAGTGTCCCTTTTGTGCTAGGAATGATTCCCGAAATGCGAGGTTCCTGACGTACAGCAGCACAAAGAGCTCGAGCAGCTGCTTTAAACAGGGCTTCAATTTTATGATGATCACTTCGCCCACGCTCAATATCAAGATGTAGATTACATTTTGCACCCATCACAAAACCTTGCCAAAAATCTTCTATTGTATCTGTTTGGAAAGAGGCCATTCCCTTTCCTCCAGAAACGAGAGGAATAGAAGAAATTGTTGAATTACATACAAGAAAGGGCCTGCCACCAAAATCTACTACAGCTCGAGCAAGGGTCTCATCCATTGGATATATAAAAAATCCTGCTCGCGCAATTCCCGCTCTGTTGCCAAGAGCTGCATCGAATAAAAGGCCAAGAACAATTCCGGTATCCTCGACTAAATGATGTTGATCTACTTCAAGATCTCCAGTAAGAGAACCTGAAAGATCAAATAAACCGTGCTTGCAAAAAGCAGAGAGCATATGTGATAAAAATCCGATTGGACAATCAACATTGCACAATCCAGTCCCATCAAGATTGAGTGTTAATTCAATAGAGGTTTCACCTGTTACCCGTGTATGCGTTGCAATTCGAGGCATTTGTTTGAGCTCACTCATGGCATGACCTTTCTCAATTCATATTCAAGAATATCTGTGGCGCCTAAACTTTTTAATTTTGGCATTAACAGCGGAACTTCGCTTTTCTTCACAACAATTTTTACGGCATATCCGTCGTCCCCATACAAGGGCGCAACTGTCGGACTTTTCATTGCAGGAATTCCTTGAACCAAATTTCCAAACTGTGCTTTGGAAACATTCATTTCCAGCATTACCCGGTCTCGAGCTGCGAGGACAGATTCAAAGAGCATTTTTAGTTCTTGAATTTTTTTGTTCTTCCAGGGGTCCTTCATTGCTTCTTTTGAAGCAAACATTCGAGTTGAACTTTCCATAATGGTTTCGATAATTCGCAAACCATTTTCTTGCAATGTTCTTCCAGTCGCCGTATTATCAATAATCATATCTGCATCATCTGGCGGAAATACTTCGGTTGCACCATGAGTTCGTACAATTAAATACTGCATATTTTGAGTTTTTAGCCATGCTTCTGCATTGTTTACATACTCTGTGGCAACAATCATACGCCGATTATGAATCATAGTATCGTCTATTTCGTTAGGAACGGCTGCAACTATACGGACGGTATCAAATCCAAGATCCATAATTTCTACAACATCTGCAGAGGTTTCTCGAATCCAGTCAATACCAGTAAAACCAATATCATGCGCACCAAGTTCAAGTAATTTTCCAATATTTTGAGGCTTCATTACTTTGGCTTAAGTCTTTTTGATTTACAGTTGGGCGATATGTTCTTTCTGGCAGATGGATTGAAATTCCTGCATCAGAAAAAAGGCCCTGTACATTTTCATAAATTCTACCTTTTGGTAATAAAATCTTCAATTTTTCCATTCTATATCTCCTTCTTAGTAACTATAAACATGCTATATGCATGCGCAGATAATTCCTGCGCAAGTTTTCAAAACAGTTTCGCAGTGCTTTAAAAAGGCTCTACGACAAAAAAAAAAGACAAAAAAAAACCGCTGGGAGCCAGAAATTTCGTTCCAGCGGCCAGCGGCTATTGATGCGAATACAAAGCATCACCTACTGTTCAACAAGGAACGGCACTCAAAGAGATATGATGGTGATGATGGATCGACATTGTTGTTTCAGTCATTGTAGTATAATTAAACCTTTTTTTTCTCTCGCTGTCAAGACTTTTATGATTTGACAATACGAAGGTCAATACCGTAGGATGATGCCATGATGCAAACAGAACGAATTAGAGACGTTATTCGCTATATAAAAAAATTCCGCGGTTCAACGATAGTAATTAGAATTGATGATGACGTCTTCGATTCTCCCCTTTTTTCATCCCATATTCACGATCTCTCTCTTTTGCACGAAACAGGTATTAGAACAGTTATTATACCTGGTGCTCAAAACCAAATTTCTGACGTCCTCAATACGTATAAAGTACCCTGGAAATTCGAAAATAGAACTCGTATTACAGGAGAAGAAGGTATGGATTTTATCCGTATGGCGGCCTTTGATGTATCAAACAGAATTATGACTCGCCTTTCTGCTGAACAGATGAATGCTGTTATAGGTAATTGGGTTCGAGCCCGAGGGAAAGGTGTAATTGATGGAATAGATTATGGCAGTGCAGGTATTGTAGAAAAAATACAAATAGACTCTCTAACAAGGGCTATAGATGATGGATTTCTCCCTATTATTCCCTGTATCGGATGGACTTCGACGGGAAAGCCCTACAATATTTCTTCTACAGAACTTGCAGTTGCAACTGCAGTTGCCCTAAAGGCAGATAAACTTTTCTTTCTCGGATCTGGCGCCACAATCTCAATAGATGATTATATCATGCCCGAAAATACAGCTTTATCCCCAGAAGGCAGAATGGCAGCAATTGCTGTTGATGATATTGCAACTTTTTTAGACATAAATAAAGATAAAGAAAATTCTCATTGCTCGGCAGTGGAACTTGAAGATCTCCTTACCCAAGCTCGTGACGCTTGCCTTAGAGGTGTTACAAGGGTACACATTCTTGACGCCGATATTGACGGCGTTTTACCTGCGGAAATATTTTCAGATCTCGGTTCAGGGACAATGGTCTATCGTAATAATTATGGTATATTTCGCATAATGACCAAAGAGGATATTCCGGCAGTCTTGTCGCTTATGAATCCCTTTGTTGAACAAGGAATTCTTTTGCCTCGAACATCAGAAGAAATAGAACAAAATGTTTCAGATTTTTCTGTTTTTGAACTCGACGGAGGAATACGCGCCTGCGGAGCCTTACATGTATATCCCGAAAGTGTGGGCGAAATTGCAGCTCTTGCCGTGGACGAAACGTATGCACATATGGGAATAGGACCAAAACTGATGGAGGTGCTCATTTCAAAGGCGCAAATGGCACAACTTTCTTCAATCTTTGTGCTTACAACGAAAACAGCAGACTGGTTTGAAAGATTTAGCTTCAAAAAAGCAGAAATTTCAGCTATTCCCGAAAAAAGACGTGAAAAATGGAATGAAAAAAGAGGCTCGCGAGTATTAATACGAGTTTTATAATTTTTTCTTGTAATTTCATCCGCTTAGATCTATGATTTAATAATTAAATCTGCTCAAGCGGAGGACATTTTGTCAGAAACAGAAAAAAATGCACGTATCATTTTAGAAGATGGAACTGAATTTGAGGGATTCGCATTCGGCCATGCAAGTTCCGTATCTGCAGAAATCGTTTTTCATACCGGACAAGGCGATATAGCTCGTATTCTTTCAGACCCCGCCCTTAAAGACTCCATTGTTGTCATAGCCCAACCAAGTACGGGATCCTGTAGCGTTCAAGATTCCCGGTTATGTCCATTGGGTTTAGAAAAATTTCTTGAGTCTTCTGCTGCTCAAATCACCGGCTTGGTGGTTGCACATTATGCAGAAAATATAAAAGCGGCCCCTGTAAGTAAAACACTTTCTCGATGGCTTAGAAAGCATGGAATTCCTGGAATTTCTGGAATTGATACACGAGCCCTTATTCAACGTCTTTGTCAACGAGGCACTATGCGTGCAAAAATACTTATAGATGGCACTCGAGACGTTTCTTTTAGTACTGCAACAAAACATAATCACCCCCTCTATGTTTCTGTAAAACAGAGGATCATGTATGGAAATGGAACTAAAAAAATTATAGCAGTTGATTGTGGTATAAAAAATTCTTCTATAAGAAAACTAGTTTCTTCTAAGACCTCAGTAATTAGAGTGCCCTGGAATACAGATTATTCTGCAGAAGATTTTGATGCAGTTTTTATTGGAGGAGGACCAGGAGATCCAACTGCCTGTGAAAAAACCATTGAGGTTCTTCGCTCTGTTCTTTTACAAAACAAACCTATTTTTGCTACTGGCCAAGGAGCGGTTATTCTTGCACTGGCAGGAGGAGCCTCTGCATATAGAATGGCACAAGGCCACCATAGCACTAGCATTCCTTGCATTGACTTACAGACAGGACGATGCTATATAACCGCTCAAAACCATGGTTACGGCATCCGAGATGAATCTTTGCCTCCAGATTGGTCTCCTCTTTTTTTAGATAATATAACTCACACAACAGAAGGATTTTCGACTAAAAAAGGTCTTTTCTCTGGAGTGCTTTTTCAACCTGAAGGAAAACCTGGCCCAGAAGATACATCCTTTCTTTTCGACCGGTTTTTATCCTTGATAGAAAATGGAGAACACCTAAAATGAAATTCTATAAAATTACTACACCAAAAAAGGTTTTAATTCTTGGCTCAGGTGCCCATAAGATTGGTCAAGCAGGTGAATTCGATTCTGCTTGTATCCATTCTATTAGAGCTTTACAAAAAGAAGGAATTAAAACTGTTTTAGTAAACCCAAATATGACTGCAGTCCAAACATCAGAGGGTATTGCAGATTCCACATATTTTCTTCCAGTCTCCCCAGAGTTTGTAGAAAGCGTAATAGAAAAAGAAAAGCCAGACTCAATTCTTATTCACTGCGGAGGGAAAACAGCCTTTGCTTGTGCTCTTGAACTTCAAAAAAAAGGCACTTTTGAGCGCTACAATATCCAAGTTTTAGGAACTCCTATTGAAGTAATAGAAAAAATAGCTAACAGAGAGGAATTCATCTCTACCATGAATGAAATAGGAGTTCGTGTTCCTGTAAGTTTAAAAGCTATGAGTATAAAAGAGGCTATTTCTCAGGCAGAAGAATTGGGTTATCCTGTAATAATTCGATCTGCTGTCTCGAGAGAGGAATCTCTTTTGGAGATTTGCAATGATTCTACAGAAATACTCTCTATTACAGAGCGTCTTTTTCAGGAAAGTCCTCATATACTCATAGAAAAATTCTTAGGGGGATTCAAGGAAGTAGAACTCGAAATTCTTCGAGATGCTATGGATAACTGTATAATGGTTTGCTCCATGGAGAATATAGACCCCCTTGGAATCCATACGGGAGATTCTCTCATTGTTATACCTGCTCAAACACTTTCCGGCGATGAAATTCAAAACCTCAGGAACGCTGCGTTAAAAACTGCCCGAGAACTAGGTATAATCGGAGAAGCAGTTATGCGGTTTGCTATTAATCCTGAAACTATGGAAAACACCCTAATAGAAGTAACGGCGAGAATTTCACGAAGCACAGCCCTTGCCGCAAAAGCTACTGGTTTTCAGCTCGGATATATTTCTTCTCGAATAGCCTTAGGATATTCTCTTTCTGAAATAGAAAATGCACTTACTGGCACTACTCGCTGTTGTGCTGAACCCGCCTTTGACTATATCGCAATAAAAATGCCCAGATGGGATGCTCAAAAATTTAATGATCTAGATCGAGAACTTGGCAAGGAAATGAAATCTGTTGGAGAATCACTTGCCTTTGGAAGAACCTTCACAGAGGCATTGCAAAAAGCAATACGAATGTCGGAAAGTCCTGGTCTTTTCAGTAATTCTGAAAAATTTAAGGATCTCAAAGAAGCTCTTAGAAAACCAACAGATGAGCGTATTTTTGCCCTATATACTGCTCTATGTGAAGGCTGGACAACTGATAGAATATATAAATATGTATCTATCGACAGATGGTTTATAGATCAAATAAGAGAAATAGCTTCCATTGAATTGACTCTTAGAGCCTTAAAAACAAACAGGCCGGCTCAACAACCATCACAAGAGCTTCTTCGTGTTGCAAAACAGGCAGGATTTTCAGATTATCAAATAGCTATTTGTATAGGTTCTAGAGAAGAAAAAGTTAGAGCTCTTCGCAAAGAATTATCCATAACCCCAGTTATCAAAGCAATAGATTCTCTTTCGGGAGAAATAACCCCGAAAGGAAATTGTCTCTATATGACTTATTCTGGCGTCACCGACGATGTAAAATCTTCTGGAAATGGAATTCTAGTCTTAGGTAGTGGTCCCTATCATATTGGCTCTAGCCTCGAATACGACTGGTGTTGCACAAGTGCATTGCAAACAATAAAGAAAGAAGGGAAGACAGCCATAATGCTAAACTGCAACCCAGAAGCAGTTTCTACCGATTGGGACCGCTCAGATAGGCTTTATTTTGAAGAAATAACTCTTGAACGTGTTAGAGATATTTATGAAGCGGAAGAACCCGAAGGAGTTCTCCTTTCTATGGGTGGACAACTTTCAAATAACCTTGCTATTCCTCTTTCTCGCATAGGAATTCCTGTCCTTGGAACAAATCCAGCAGATATTGATAGAGCAGAAGACAGAAATAAATTTAGCGCACTCCTTGATCAACTCGATATACACCAACCAGAATGGACAGAAGTAACGAGTATAGAAGAGGCTCATCTTTTTGCTAAAAAGACAGGGTATCCTCTCCTTCTTCGACCAAACCATGTCACCTCAGGAGCTGCAATGAGCGTAGCTTGGGATGAAGTAAGTTTGAGAAGTCTCCTTTCAAGAGCATTCGAATTAGGATTAGATCATCCCGTTGTCTTAACACAATATGTGGAAAACTCTAAAGAAATAGAGATCGATGCCGTAGCACAAAAAGGTGAAATTCTTGTATATGCCATAAGCGAACACATAGAAAATGCGGGCGTTCATTCGGGAGATGCAACGGTTGTTCTTCCAGCACAAAGAATTTATCTTTCTACTGCTCAAGCCATTAAAAAGGCTGCACGCAAAATAGCAGCTGCTCTAGAAATTACAGGGCCATTCAATATTAAATTTTTAGCCAAGAGTACAAATATTAGTGTTATTGAATGTAACCTCAGAGCTAGCAGATCCTTTCCGTTTTGCTCAAAAGTATTTCATCTCGACATGGCTTCTCTTGCAGTTCAAACACAACTTGGAATTTCCGTAAACAAAATAGATGGCAGTAGTCTCGATTTTGATCATGTGGGAATACGAGCTGCACAATTCAACTATAGCAAAATGAAAAGCACAGACCCTGTCGCCGGTGTTGAAATGACCAGTACAGGAGAAGTTGGATGCATGGGCAGTGGTGTTAGAGATGCGTTTATGAAAGCAATGCTCTCAACAGGATACCGTATTCCGCAGAAAAAAATTCTTCTTTCAACAGGACCAATTGAAAATAAAATTGACTTTATAGAAAGTGCTAAAAAACTTATTTCAATGGGTTATACTCTCGTTGCTTCTCGTGGGACCGCTCGATTTCTTCAAAATAATGATATTGAAGCCACTGCTCTCCCATGGCCATTGGAAGACAAACATCCCAATATAGCAGATGCACTCAATTCACGAGAAATAGATCTTGTTATTAACATTCCAAAAAATAATAGAGAGACAGAACTAAGAAATGATTACAATATACGCAGACTTAGTGTCGATCTTAATATCCCATTAATTACAAACATCAAAATCGCAAAACAATTTATTGATTCTCTTGAATGGTATAAAACGCGAGGGCTAGAGGTTAAAAGCCGTGAAGAATACCATTAATTGACTGGTACAACTAATTTCATTCCAGTATATTATTAAGAATGAATACTCGAAAATATATCGGCTCGGTGCAGTTTTATAAAACTGCGCTTGGTATTGCTATTCCTGTTATGCTCCAAGTGTTACTCCAAAACCTCGTTTCTCTTATAGACAATTTTATGGTAGCAGGCCTTGGTGACATTAAGATGAGTGGTGTTAACGTAACAAACCAAATCTTATTTGTCTTTTTTGTTGCTATGAATACACTTGTTGCTGGTGGTGGAATTTTTATGTCTCAATATAATGGAGCAAAAAATTCCGAAGGAATGCAACAAACATTTAGATATAAACTATTTTCTGGATTGGTTCTTGGTGGAATAGCAATTTGTCTCTCTGTCTTTCTACCAAATCAAATACTCGGTCTGCTCGTTAACAAGAACACAGCTGGGCCTGAAATTATTCATGAAGGCAAAATTTATCTTGGTATCATTTTATTTACCTTTATTCCTATTGCTGTCTCTGCTATTATTGGATCTTCTCTACGAGAAATAGGCAACGTTCGCCCTCCTCTGTATATTTCCGTTTTTGCAACCGTCGTAAATACTTTTTTTAACTGGATTCTTATTTATGGAAATTTAGGAGCACCGAGACTTGAAGTCGCAGGGGCAGCCATTGCTACTGTAATTGCAAGAGTCGTAGAAATGCTCATTTTCATTGTTTACATTTATATAAAACGACCTCCATTTTATGTTCGCTTTACAGAATTACTACGAATAAATTTTACACTTTTCTTTTCAATTCTTAGAAAATCAGTTATTATATTTTTATCTGAAATGTCTTGGGTTATGACAGAAACTGTAATGACCGCTGTTTATAACGGACGCGGCGGTGCTGAAATAGTTTCAGGAATGGCAGCAGGATGGGCAATAGCGAACCTTTTCTTCCTTGTTTTTAGTGGGATTCACACCTCAGTAGGAGTAATTGTTGGAGGGACTCTCGGTAGTAACGATCTTGAGACCGCGAGAAAACAAGCCCGTTGGCTTAGAACAGGATCAATTGTCATGGGTTTTATTGTAGCAATATTTGAGTCTTTTTCTGTTTTATTGATACCCATAGTTTTTGGAAATCTTTCTGTTGAATCAAGATTATTAACACGAAATATGCTCTGGGTTATTGCTTTTTACATGCCTGTTTGGACGTATTTGAATGCACAGTTTGCCACCGCTCGCTCCGGAGGAGACACCATCATGGGTGCTTGGGTAGATATTAGTGTTAACTTAACCTTGTTTCTACCTGGTATCTTTTTATTGGCGATGTATACCGACCTTGGTCCTATCGAAATGTTTGCAATTATCAAATTGACAGATTTTATTAAAATTGCAATTGCTAGTTGGCAATTACGAACCGAAAGGTGGCTAAAAAATCTTACTAGCGTAGAAATAAAGGAATAGGTTTATGAAAGTTAGAGTTATTGAAATGCCTTTAGATTATGGGGCTAGCCGCCGCGGTGCGGATATGGGCCCCTCTGCTATTCGTCTTGCTGGTTTACACGAAAAATTAACGAATCTCAATATAGACTCTGACACCTTGTATCCACCAATAAATGTTCCTCCTCAGGAATATATCGATCCAGCGAGCGAAATTACAACTGAAAATGCTAAACATCTCGGTCCCATACTCGACGCCTGTAGTCAACTCGCAACTAACGTTGAATCTGTATTACGAGCAGGAGATTTTCCCCTTGTTCTTGGAGGAGACCATTCAATAGCACTAGGCTCACTTGCAGGTGTTTCTGCAGCAAATGAAGCAGCAGGAAGAAGAACGGGAGTGCTTTGGGTTGATGCTCACGGAGATTTTAATACAAGCGTTACGTCACCTAGTGGTAATATTCACGGAATGATTCTCGCCGCATCTTGCGGGTTTGGAATTCCTGAACTCACAAATTTTTACACAAACTCACGAAAAATTGATCCAGCAAATGTGTGTTATATTGGGGTGAGAGATCTTGATACTGGAGAGCGCAACCTGATGAAGGAAGCAGGCGTTACGGTATGGACAATGAGCGATATAGATCGAAATGGTATTTCCCGAACAATATCAGAAATTATCCAATTTTTTCGAGCTCGGGTAGATTCTCTTCACGTTAGTTTTGATATAGATGCGATAGACCCGAGGTTTGCTCCAGGAGTAGGAATTGAAGTTCCCGGAGGCATGAGCTACCGGGAAGTATTATTTTTAATGGAAGAATTGTACCATAGCGGAATGGTTACATCCGCAGACATGGTAGAAGTGAATCCAGTTCATGACATAAGAAACAGCACTGCTCGAATGGCGGTAGATCTTATAGGTCGTCTCTTTGGTGAATCTATTTATTGACTTTGATTATGATTCTATTCGTTTGGAAAAACACCCTATTGCATCTTCGATAAAACCAATTTTCCGAAGGTACTTCCAATGGGGTTTTTTTACGTTTAAATAGGTAAACTCTTTAAAACCTTTTTCTAAGAGCTCCTCAAGTTTGTCTTCAAAAAAGTATTGTCCAACTTTTGTGTCTCTATATTTTTCTGTTACAAAATCTATGAGAATTCGACATTCAGTCACAGAATTTTCTTTCCAAGCAAATAGTCCTGCTATTTCATTATTAACCACAAACCATGCAAAACCAGTTGCAGTAGAAAAGGCAGATTCGCCAAAGATTGATTCTATTTCGTCACGGTATTTTTCATAAAAGAAAAATAAAAAGGCACTGTTTCTCTCAGCATGAACCATCCTATAATCTGTTCGTATGCGAATTATTTTGAATACATACCAAAGATCTATAATTACTATTCCGCAATTCATAAAAACAGTCGGTACAGATTTTGTCAAAATTGCAAAAATAACAAACAAAAAAGAACCAAAGGCATTGATCCAGCGAAGTTTAACTATAGATTTCATTGTTAATGAGATTAAAATAATAAACGATGCAAGATATCCGAGCGTTTCAATTAAAACAGAATTCATAGGTATATCTCCTTAATTTTAAGAAAATTATACGTGTTATCTGTTTAAAAAACCAGTGCGTATATTAAAAACCACATCCTGAACAGCCCGAACAAGAACCGGCACAACCGGCACCGCTTTCCTTTCTCACCTTTCTCCGATGTAAAGACCAAAATACTACAAACGCAACTATTGAAAACAGGATCAAGCCTGCAATAAAGGTAGACATAACTCCCTCCTATATCAAAACAGGTAAACAAACTAGATATCTAATTGGGGCAAGATACCCAGTTTGTAAACCTCGTCTTACAAATATAGTATAAGTAGGTATAAGAAAAGAGTCAACTCTTCTATCTTAAAATTAGCTCAACATCGAGGATATGATTCATCTGCTTTGGTACTTTTCCAGAAAGAAATTCGAATAATAAATTTGCAGTAGTGGTAGCTATTTCAGATAATGGTTGTCGAATTGTACAAACGGGTATGTCTATATAATCAAAAAAGCGATAATCATCGAATGCACCAAATGCAATTTTTTTTGGGTTTGCACCACTAAGTTTCAAAATATCTATGCAATCAAGGAGGAATTCACCACCAGCAGTAACATACATTGCGTCAAAATCTGGTTTATTTTTAAGTAAATTCAAAATAGCTGTTCGACTTGTATCAATTGAGTAACGAGTATGCTCTACTGCGCTCCAATTATAGCCAGCTTTATTCAATGCACTGTAATATCCAGCAACACGCTCTTGTGTATACAAATATTCAAATGGGCCAGCAATGCAGGCTATTTTTTTATAGCCCGATTTTATCAGATGTGTAACGAGACGTTCACTCCCTCCAAAATTATCTACATCAACCGAATAATGTTGAATCTGAGAATTACGGCCAATAAAAACAAAGGGTATTTCTTCTTCCAAAAGTCGGGAGGTAATTTTAGGATCAAGCTGATCTGCCCCAATAATCAAACCATCAACATTACGTCTACGAATAACACTTTCCAAGGATCCAGAACTATTTTCACCTTTTTTTGGTGTAAGAATTAATAATGAATAATTATGTTCATTTGCAATTTGTGCAACCGAAGTAATAATAGCAGACCAGTATGCGCCGGAAAGAGAATAATCCTCTTGTTGCGGAATGAGAATGCCAATTGAGCCACTGCGGCTCGAAGCAAGGGCTTGTGCAGAAGCACTCGCCTCATAGTTGAGTTCTTCTGCAAGAGCCAAGATTTGCTTTCGCTTTTCTTTACTTACACCCTTTTGTCCATTTAAGGCCTTGGAAACGGTACTTTTAGCAACTTGTGCAATTTCAGCAATCTCTTTAATTGTTAATTTCATACATCTAGTTATTCAAATTTCGTCTAATTAATTCAACTCTCTGTTTAACTGACTCTTGTGATGACAGAGGATCCGCTGGGGTATTAAAACAATAATCTAGCATTCTTTCTATAGATGTTTCTGCTACATGCATTCGAGTATCTGATGATGCATAATAAATTAAGAGCCTGCCATCTTCTTCTGCTATGGCACCATTAACAAAGACGACATTTGAAACATCTCCTATTCGCTCATTTTCCTCAGGAGCTATAAGATATCCTCCCGGGCTTGCAATCACCTTCGAAGGGTCGTGTAAGTCTGTTATGAACGCATACACAACATAGCGTAACCCTGCCGCGGTATTTCTAACCCCATGAGCAATATGAAGCCAACCCTTTTCGGTTTTTATAGGGACTGCTCCTGCTCCATTTTTTACTTCTTTTATGGTGTGATACAGTCTTTCATCCAATAATTTCTCATGTTGGATATGAGCCTTTTCTATTGAATCGCTTGAGCCAACACAAATACCACCGCCTGCTCCTGTTTCTATAAACCCGTCTTGAGGGCGTGTGTAAAAAAAATATTTTCCGTTTACAAATTCAGGATGTAATACTACGTTTCGTTGTTGAGGAGATTTAGTTTCAAGGTCTTGAAATCGTATCCAGGTTTTTAAATCTCGTGTTCGCACTATTCCAGCAGATGCTGTTGCGCTAGAAGTGTCATTTTTTGGCGCTGTTTGATCTTTACGCTCAGAGCAAAAAACACCATAAATCCAACCATCTTCGTGCTGGGTAAGTCTCATATCATACACATTCACATCCGGATTACTATTTTGTGGAAGTTCTACTGGATACTCATGAAACACAAAATTATCTATACCATTGGGACTTTCTGCAACTGCGAAAAAACTTTTTCGATCAGAACCCTCTACCCGCACTATCAGTAGATACTTATCTCCTATTTTCAAAGCACCGGCATTAAAGGTCGCATTAATACCCATTCTCTCCATTAAAAAAGGATTAGTTGTCTTATTTAAATCGTAACGCCAAAAAAGAGGCGTATGTTCCGCTGTAATTATTGGATTTTTATATCGTACGAATATTCCATTCCCTGGAAGAACTTGAGTATTGGGTTTATTTATTAATGCACGGTGTTTTGATTCAAGCATCGACAAACGATCATCAAAATTTGTTATCATTATTTTGCTCTCCTAAGTCGCTTCAATATTTCCATACAACATCGGGCATTATGATACCCCGTTTTCCAGTTACCGCCTTTAATCTCAGAAAGGTCTGGAAGACCTTGCGCGCTCACACTTAAAAACCAGTCCCCATATTTTCGGTCTACTTGTTTTTCTTGTATCCATTGCCATATCGCGTGTGTTGCATCAAGATATTTTTGATCCCCTGTTATTTCCCAGGCATTAATAAAACCAACAACGGCTTCCGCTTGACACCACCAAATTCGATTAGTATCTCGTTTACCATTGTGAATTTCGTTTTCGAACCCACCTGTTTTTGGATCCCACCCTTCTTGTAACGCGATATCAGCAATTCTAATTACAGCGCTTTTTATTGATTCTTTTAAGAACTTACTTTCAAGCTGTTCTGCGGCCTCCCACATAAGCCAACTCGATTCAATGTCGTGTCCAAAAGAAATAGGATCTCCTATTTGTTTCCATTCTGAAGTAAAATACAGATCCAAATGTCCATCTTCTCCTAAAATATGATTAGCCGTTACCATAACAAGAGAATACAGGGCTTCTTCTACATGAGAAATAAATTCTGGATCTTCAGGAACAATAAGGGAAAGATATTTATGAAAACAAGAATAGGCCTCCATAACATGAAGATTCGTGTTCATAGATTTAGCACAATCGATATCTTTTTCAGACAATTTAAGATCTGCTGTTTCACTCCAATCTTGTGCAAGAGCCTCTATATAGCCTCCGTGTATTTCATCTCGAGCATGAGATTCAAGTAATAAAAAAATTGGCAAAGCATAACTCACTATTTCTGTTGCTTTCTTAAAATCGTTACGCACCGCACACACGGCTAACCCATACTCACACAAACCATATAAAGCAAAGGCTTGGCCATACACCTGTTTTTTGGTTACGGCTGGGCTACCATCCGGATTCACAGACCAAAACACACCATTATGAACAGGGTCAATAAAATGAGATACAACTGAATCAAAAGCATAGTCGGCCATTTCCAATAATTCAGGTTCATTTAACAATCTGGCCGCAGCACTGTAGGTCCATAGATGTCGTGCAGTCATTACAATTGAGCGTGGCTCATTTGGATCCCTAGAATTGTCGGAAGAAATTGCTCCATAGAACCCACCAGTTGCAAGATCGCGAGCATGCGTTCTCCAAAAGGGGAGAATGTTTTTTACGAGTTCAGTATAAGCCGAAAAAGCAAAATCTTCATGAGCCATATTAAATCCTTTAATCTGCTGCGTTTTTTTTAACAAAATCGACAATTTCGTCGATCATGCCAAAAACAAGTCCAGTAGAAGTGTCTGCACAACCATAATAAATTGCCACTCTCCCTGTATCTCCGTCAACCAAAGAGGCACAAGGAAATGTAACGTTAGGGACATCTCCAACGCATTCATAGGTTTTTTGAGGTGAGATAAGATAGGGTCGAGCTCGTGCAATCACCTTCCAAGGTTCTTCAAGATCTAATAAGGCTGCACTAAAGGAATAAACAAATCCATTACAGCTATTTAGAACTCCGTGGTAAAAAAGGAGCCAACCTTCAGAGGTCTCTATAGGAGCAGGCCCTGCTCCCACTTTTGTTGTTTGCCAAAAACTCTGACTTCCTAAAGGTGACATAACATGGCGATGTTTTCCCCAATATGTGAGGTCAGGACTTTCAGAATAAAAAATATCTCCAAAAGGAGTGTGGCCAGAGTCGCTTGGTCGACTTAGCAAAGCATAATTACCATTAATCTTTCTTGGGAAAAGAACACCGTTTCGATTATAAGGCATGAGAGCATTTTCCATTTGGTAAAATGTCTCAAAATCGAAGGTATAGCCCATGCCAATTGTTGCACCGTGGTATCCATTGCACCAAATTACATAGTATCGATCTTCAACAAAGACAACGCGAGGGTCATATTTGTATTCAGAATCGGGAAGTTTCTCATCTATTTTTATAAATGAAATTGGCTCATCTGCAATGTTCCAGTTTATTCCATCTTTACTAAACCCAGCGTTTATATTCATTCGCCTAGAAGTATCATCACAGCGAAAAACGCCAGCAAAACCGCCCTTAAAAGGAACAACCGCGCTGTTAAAAATACTATTTGATGTAGCAGTGGTATCTCGAGCTATAACTGGGTTTTGTGAATATCTCCACATAACTTCATGTCTGCCACTGGTAGGTCGGGCTTCCCAAGGAATATTCGATAGCGATTCAGGATGCACTAAACGTGTCTTTTGCATTTACAACCTTCCTTCTGTATTCATTAATAAGCAGTGAGAAACCGGTTTCTCACTGCTTATTATAAGCTAATGCATCCACACACGTCTGTCA
>DATFIA010000107.1:0-2795 GCA_035270545.1 Treponemataceae bacterium | reverse complement strand
CGTTCTAAAAAATCATATCTTAACTTTCGTGATCTCCTTGACATATAATTTTGTGGAATGCCTTTTTTTATCGATTCCTGAATTATTTCTAAATCTTCAGCAGGAGTTCCCATCAAGAATTGTTCTAGTGAGTGATTATATGTTTTTCTATCAACTTTCATCTCTGGTTTATCCTCAAACTTATATAAAATAACGTGAGAAACAGGATTTTTATCCATACTGGTGGCGGTATAATGATAATCCATTTTTGCATCGTAGGCTTCCAATATTAACCCGGGAAGCCCGTTTAATTTCCATGGTCCCTCTTTTATTGGAATATCCTCAGCAAACCAGGCAGTCCAATGCCTCCCTCTGAAATCACATGCTGCTTTTTTACAAGTGTATCCAAGAATTTGCTTCGTGGAATCACCAACAATCCATTCTTGAGGAACATAATCTTCTTCGTAAAAATAAGCAACTTTGAAAAAATTGTTTGTAAAAGTTGTCATTTTTCCTTCGGGATAATTTTTATAAAGAAAATCTTTTGTGGTCCGAGAGCCGAAAGTTTTCGGCTTACCAATCGACATAAGAGATTCTATAGAAAGATCCTCGGCAATTTTTCTTCCTTCAGGATCAGCCCAAAGCGAGTCGTGATAAAAAGTGTGACGACTAAAAAACTGGCTGGTGGTATTTCCAATTCGGAGCACCATATCGTCTTCCACAGGGTTTGATTTACTGACGGTGTCTTTATGCATGACAAGACTATAGTGGCACTCTAAAACGGATTCTTCCAATTTTTTATTTTGTGAAAAACTACTTGAAGTAATTAATAATAAAATGAGTAAAATTTTAATGTGTTTCATTTTGATTGTTTTTTAAATATGTTTAAGTCATTTAGATAGTACTTTCAATGTGGCATTCTCCCAATTGTATCCATATAGACATTGCAGGTAAGCATTGTCCAATACTTTCTCTTGTGAGAAAACAGCTGATATAATTATCTGTAAACAAACTATTGTGAAGGTTATTTTCATAATGACGTTATTTATAATCTCGTTCTATTAAGTCACGATATACTGGTTCATCTTCTCCAAAAGAGATTCCACTTTCAGCAGCCATATAACTTGCGCTATTGGACAGTTTATGCATTCTTGCTTTCAAAAACTCTTTGCGAGCAACTTTCTTATATTTGTTTTTCTTTGAAGAAGGTTCTGAAAATACAATTGGTTCTTCTGTTACTTTTTCTAGCCCAATCATAGTAAAAGAGTAATGCTTTTCTATATCATAGGCTTCTATAATCAAACCTGGAAGCCCTCCCAACTTCCAAGGACCATCACTTACAGGAACATCTGTTGTAAACCAGGCAGTCCATTGTCTGCCACGAAAATCGCAGGTAGCTTGTTGACACTCATATCCAAGAACAATTTTCACACTATCTGTTATTTGCCAATTTTGTGTATTCAAGGTATCTTCATAAATAACACGATCTGAACCAATCCTATCGGTAATAGTCATGCTCCCTTCAGGGTAATTCTTATAAACATACGTTGTACTTCGATTATGTGGAAAGCTATTTAAAAACTTTGCGCTATCTCTATGTTTTCTTCTTTCCTGCAAAGCCTTATTAAAAATCTCTTTCCACACTTTATCTCCATCGGGTGTTTTAGCTAAAGAGTCTGTTTGAAAAGTATAATAACTATAACACTTTGACAGGTTTTCTCCAACTTGTAAAATCAACAAATCATCTCTTGTTTTACCACTTAATGTGTCCTGCTTCCATATATATTCATACTGGCATTTTAGATAAGCATTGTCCAATACTTTCTCTTGTGAGAAAACAGCTGAAACACATATCAACAAACAAGTAAGTGTGAAAGTCTTTTTCATAGTAATCCCTTTTATTAATAATCCCTTTCAATTAAATCATATCCAAGTATTTTTCTGTTACCCCTTGATAGTTCAGGATTCATAAGATCAATGCCGATTCTTCCATCAAACATTTTAGCCCTTAAAAATTTCACTCTTTTTGTTTTTATGCGTTTTCTGTCTTCATAAAAAGGCTCTTCCCAAGTAATCGGTATATTGTTTTTTTCCTCTATCCCAACAATATAAAAATGATAGTGATAGTTGTTGTCGTATGCTTCCATTATTAATCCTGGCAAGCCGCCGAGTTTCCAAGGACCGTTAGAAACTGGAATATCTGTAGTTAACCAGACAGTCCAATGTCTGCCACGAAAATCACAAACGGCTTGCTGACAATTATAATCTAAAATTGTTTTCAGGCTGTCTGTCACTTGCCAATCCTGATTGTTTAGATCATCTTCATAAACAACATAATCATTAATACCTATAAAGTCCGTTACGGTAATTTTTCCTTGCGGATAGTTTTTATATATGCACTCGCCTCCTCTTCTATGTGGGAAACTACTAAAAAATTTATCCCTATCCTTGTGTTTTGTGAAATCGGATATAGCTTGATTAACCATTTCACGTCCTTTCTGCTTTCCTTCGGGTGTACCATGAAGGGAATCGACTTGAAACGTGTAGTAACTGTAAAACTTTGAAATTTTTTCACCTATTTGAAGTATCCATAAATCCTCTCTTAAGCTGTTTTGCAATGTGTCTTTTTTATAGTAATGCTTATACTGACAAACAAGGAATGCATCGTCTAACTTCTCCTGCGAAAAAAGCGTCTGCACTAAAATAAACAGTAAAGAAAATAAAATCAATAATTGTTTCATAACTTATCGTGTTAAGTGATCGCGTTCTAAAAAATCATATCTTAACTTTCGGGATCTTCTTCTTGAAAACTTTAG
>DATFIA010000106.1:0-14212 GCA_035270545.1 Treponemataceae bacterium | reverse complement strand
TCTGGACGAGCAAAATAAACATACTCAAAAACACAGGATTTTTTAGAGGTTTTTTCTCCAAAATTAAAAGAGAGAACGCCGTCTTCATTAATAATTACAATTTCGCCGGGAGCAATATCTCTTACGAGTTCGCCGCCCATTGCATCTATTGCACAAGATTCGCTTGCTAAAATCCAACCGTTTTGAAGTTGACCAAGGCAAAGAGGGCGAATACCATTTGGATCTCTCGCTCCTATGAGTGTGTTTTCTGTCATCACACAAAGGGCAAAGGATCCTTTAATGAGTTGGATTGTATCGGTTAAAGCTCTTTCTAAACCTTTTTTATAGTTTTTTGCAATAAGTTTAATAATAACTTCAGAGTCGCTAGTTGAGGTAAAGGTAGAACCTGTCTCTTCAAGAAACTCCTTCATTGGTTCTGCATTTACAAGGCTTCCATTATGTGCAACTGCAATAGTTCCAAGTTTTGAGCGCGAAACAAAGGGTTGTGCATTTTCGATATGCGGCTTACCTGAAGTAGAATAAAGTACATGTCCAATAGAAATATGGCCTTTTAATGCATCAATATTTTCTTTGGTATATACATCTGCAACAAGGCCCATAGCTCGAAAGTGATCAACGTTCTCGCCATCAGCGACCGCTAGTCCAGTGCTTTCTTGACCTCGGTGTTGTAGCGATTGCAATCCATAGTAGCCAAGACGTGCAGCAATATTTTCTTTATTTGAAAGATATACACCAATAACGCCACATTCGTCCCTAAGCTTATCAGCATCAGAATCGTAGAAAGTATCCATGGTATCCCTTTATGTCTAATGAGGGTGTTTCAAAAGTATTAAGCTTTTGAAATACGATTGAAAATCTCGATGTATGCTTCTTGTACATTCCCTAAATCACGGCGGAATCTATCTTTATCGAGTTTTTCATTTGTCTTGGCATCCCAAAAACGGCAAGTATCTGGAGAAATTTCATCTGCGAGAATAATTTTATTGTCTGCAGTTTTACCAAACTCGAGTTTAAAGTCTATTAACTTGATACCGCGATCCCAAAAAAAAGCAGAAAGAATTTTGTTAATTTTATCTGTCATTTTGTAAATAACTTTGAGGTCTTTCCAGGTAGAGGCACCAATAGCTACTGCATGGTAATCATTAATTAAAGGATCCCCAAGTGAATCGTCTTTATAGGAAATTTCAAATACGGTTGTTTTAAGCGCAGTTCCTTCTTCAACTCCAAGACGTTTAGAAAAACTTCCAGCCGCTACATTTCGGGTAATTACTTCAAGTGGTATGATGCTTACTTTTTGACAGAGCATTTCTCGGTCAGAAAGTTTTGCAATAAAGTGCGTTTTTATACCCTTTCTTTCCAGTAATTCGAACAGCCCAGTGGTAATGCTGTTATTAAGGACTCCTTTAGATTCAATTTGTCCTTTTTTTTCTCCGTTAAATGCAGTCGCATCATCTTTGTAGTCAATGACTACGAGCTCCGGATAGTTGGTTGAAAAAACCTTTTTTGCCTTGCCTTCGTAGAGTTGATCTCCTTTTACGAGGCCAGAAACAAGTTTTTGTACATTTTTACTCATATAGATACTCCCCTTCCGCCTTCGGCGGCACATTCTTCTTTGAGTGAGACCCTAAAGGCCACTAATTTTGCTTTGAGTTCAGGATATTTTATTGCGAGTATTTCGCATGCGAGGTATGCTGCGTTTGCAGCATTATCGAGGCCTACTGTTGCAACAGGTATTTGCTTTGGCATTTGTACTATTGAAAGGAGTGCGTCCAATCCTCCTACTTTACCAGCGTCTAGGGGGACACCAATTACCGGAAGTACTGTCATTGACGCAATTACACCTGGTAAATGGGCTGCTAAACCAGCACCTGCAATGATAACTTCTGTACCGTCTTTTTCTGCTTTTGCGACAGTTTGAGCAAGAAGTTCTCCTGCCCTATGAGCGGAAATAATATACGAAGAATACTCTACCCCGAACTCTCTGAGTACCGCGGCGGCTTTTTTCATTATGTCTGTGTCTGATTTTGATCCGAAAAAGATTGTAACTTTCATAACCGAATGTATCACAACAGACGGTGAGGTTTCAAGTCACAGGTCTTCCTCTTTATAAATCTGTTCAATTTTATTTTCAATAGAAAAAAAAGCATCTACAATTTTAGGATCAAACTGCGTGCCAGATGCTTCTCTTATAACAGAAAGAGCTTCTATATGATCTTTACGATTATGATTATAAATACGCTCTCCGCGTAATGCCTCATAGGTATCAGAAACAGCTACAATTCGAGCCGTAATTGGAATATCCTCTCCTTTTAGACCCTTGGGATAACCTTTACCATCCCAGCGTTCATGGTGGTACAGACAAATTTCCCAAGGAATTTGCAAAAAATCACAATAGGTTTCATATTCAGGATCCGCAGCAAACATATCCATTATTTTTTTTATGTAAGAAGCTCCAATGGAGGGATGTTGAATCATCTCATCCATCTCTTTTGGACTTAAGTTATCATCTTTATCAAGAATATCATGAGAAATAGCCATTTTTCCTATATCGTGTAAGACCGATGTGTAACTTATGTCTTTTACATATTCTTCAATGTCATATTTTGTAACGTGTATTAAATCGAGTCGTTTACATTCGTGAGCAAGACAGGATGTCAAAAGTTGCATTTTTTTAAGATGCACCGAAGTTTCCATGCTATATTCACCAACTAGGGAACAGGTTAGTGAGATGAGCATAAGCTTATGCATTTCTATGTTTTTTTTTGCTTTTAGTAGCTGAAAATTTGAAATTGAAAGAGAATTGATCAAACTGTCCGTTTTTTGAAAATATTCAAGTTCAACTATGCTTGAAATGTTTTCTACTGTTAAAAAGTATTGATATAGGTTCTTCGATTTTGAGAAAATAATTTTACCGTAGATTAATAAGTGAATAAAAGGGTAGGTGTTTTCCGTTTCGATATCTAGACGTTCTAACATAATTGGAAACTGAAATTTTTCAACTTCTTGTGTTTGTTTAGTTCTGTTAGGTTGAGGTAAAAATCGTTCAAACAATACATCTACATAGACAGACGATTCAAATTCACCTTGATTCATCTCAATCGTATGCAATAATTCTGGTGAGATTTTCTCTAAAACTCCAAATTCATCAAAAACTATCTGATATGTAACATTATTAATATGATTTATAAGATCTAAGACTTTTTTGGAACTATGTTTTTTTAATATATAAAGCTTTTGTTTTAGAATCCTGTAATTATATAAGACTCTCTTTAATGTTTTTTTATAAAGCTTATAGTGGCTCACCAACAAATTATATTTCTTTGCTAAAAGTAAATACTTGGTTTTTATGTTTGATGATAATTCTTTTTGTTTTTTCAAGATACCTTGCCTCTTGCCTAGATTGTATCTCGATTGTATTTAAATCTCAATTTTAATCTTGAAAAAGAAAGGTAGTTCTGATGTGGAGGGAGGATGATGGGGTAATGCAGGACGTCGGATTTGCATTATTTTATAACAAAACGCCCTGCTATAACAAAAAATTATTTTATTCTAAGTGATTCTGCTGCTGCTTCTGTACTGCGCTCCCAATATTGACTACGTCCAATACCTAGTCCAATTTCTCCTCGCATTTCAAGAACATCAGTTTTATATTTTGATCCATCTTGGGCACGGAAGGTAATTTTGCATTTATAAATTTTTCCGTCTTTAGGGTCAATTATATTACCACCTTCCCATTGACCAGCAGATTTCATTTTCAACCCATAAATAAAAGGTGTGTTTATTACGGTCATTTTACTCACGTCTCCAGAAACGGGAAAGTCTTTGTATGAGCTTTTGCAAGCACTTGCAGTTTTAGAGTCCGCTTGATTTGGAACAACAATGATCTCTCCATAAAGAGTATTGTTTTTTTGATAAATCTTCCAAACGGCTGTCGTTTTTCCTTCTTCATCTACACTTTTCCACACACCTTCAACCATATCGGCCGCTGCGAGAGAGGCAAAGCAGAGAATTGCCATAAAAGAAGTAAGTAAAATTTTTTTCATTTGAGAACTCCTTGTTTTTGAACCAGTTTTTTCTATATAATGGTGGTTAGAGAATCCTTTTTGTTCATCTCTTAATATCACTATATCTTCCGCTTTGCGGAAATTAGTTTAACAAAGTATACTTTGGTTTTTACTAAATTTCCTCAACAAAGTTGCTATATTGTTCTTATTTTCAATATTTTTCTCGTTCGTGTACAAAAAGAGCGGATTCAGTTGACCCTTAGCCTCCAGTATTAGTATCTTTTTTTTGAGGTTTTAATAGATGAAGAAGAATTTAGAAAAAAACACAGAGCATAAACTTGCTGAAGACGAAAAAACCCCGGCCTCTCACAAGGCTTCTGAGGAAAACATGCAGAATGATAAAGATGTTTGTGTAGAAGAAACCGGGAAAACCGAAGAAAAAAACGAGGGCCTAGCTGAGGTCACTGTTCCTAGCCCAGAAGAAAGGATTGCAGAGCTTGAAATGCTCACTGCAGATCTCCAGAATCAATACTTGCGAAAGGTTGCCGACTTTGATAATTATCGCAAACGAATGATTCGAGAAAAACAAGAAGCAATTCAATTTGCTAATACTAACATTCTTGTGGATCTTATAGATGTTCTGGACAATTTTGACAGAGCAATTGTAGCCGGAGGAGATCACGAACCTGGTACCCCCGCTTCTGCCTTTTCTGAAGGTATCAGCATGATTCGGGCTCAATTTGGTGCAATGCTTGAGAACAAGTATAGTCTTACCCACTATCCAGTAGTTGGTGAACATTTCGATCCAAATATTCACGAAGCTGTTGGAACACAATCTTCCGCTGAGGTTACAGAGCCTACGGTGTATGAAGAGTTTGTGAAGGGTTATAAATTAAAAGACCGCGTCATTCGCCTTGCTAAAGTCATGGTACGAATGCCGGAAAACGATACAAAGCAGTAAGGAGAGATATACTATGGGAAAAATTATTGGAATTGATCTTGGAACAACAAATTCGTGCGTTTCTGTTATGGAAGGCGGTGAAGCCATCGTTATTCAAAATGCGGAAGGTGGAAGAACCACTCCGTCTATTGTAGGCTTTACTTCAAAGGGTGAGCGTGTTGTTGGTCAGCCTGCAAAAAACCAGATGATCACAAATCCTGAGAAAACAGTTTTTTCAATTAAACGTTTTATAGGACACCGGTTTAATGAGCTTTCTGCAGAATCAAAACAGGTTCCCTACAAGATAGTACCTCAGGGTGATGAAGTTCGCGTTGATATCGACGGGAAAAAGTATTCTACTCAGGAAATTAGTGCATTCATTTTGCAAAAAATGAAAAAAACTGCAGAAGATTACCTAGGAGAAGAAGTAACCGAAGCTGTTATTACCGTTCCTGCTTATTTTAACGATGCACAGCGTCAGGCCACAAAAGATGCCGGAAAAATTGCGGGTCTTGAAGTAAAACGTATTATAAATGAGCCAACTGCTGCCTCTCTCGCTTTTGGTTTTAACAAGGACTCTAAAAAAGAAAAAACTATTGCCGTATATGATCTCGGAGGTGGTACCTTCGATATTTCTATTCTTGAACTTGGCGACGGTGTTTTTGAAGTTAAGTCAACAAATGGTGACACTCAACTCGGTGGAGATGACTTTGACCGACGCATCATGAATTGGCTCGTAGAAGAATTCAAAAACGATACAGGAATTGATCTTTCTAAAGATCGTATGGCCTTACAGCGTCTTCGAGAGGCTGCAGAAAAGGCAAAAGTTGAACTTTCTGCTGTGACGAATGCAGAAATTAACCTTCCCTTTATTACTGCCGATGCAAACGGACCTAAGCATTTGCAAAAGAGCCTTTCACGTGCAAAATTTGAGCAAATGGCAGATGATTTATTCGAAAGAACAAAAGATCCCTGTCGCAAGGCTATAAAAGATGCTGGTGTAAGCATTGATCAGATAGACGAAGTTCTTTTGGTTGGTGGTTCCACACGTATGCCAAAAGTTATGCAAATAGTAAAAGAATTGTTTGGTAAGGAAGGTTCTAAAGGAGTTAACCCCGATGAAGCTGTAGCCGTTGGAGCTGCAATTCAAGGTGGAATTCTTGGAGGCGATGTTAAAGACGTTTTACTTCTTGACGTTACTCCTCTTTCTCTTGGTATTGAAACAATGGGTGGCGTATTTACACGTCTCATTAATAGAAATACTACTATTCCTACTCGAAAGAGCCAGGTATTCTCTACTGCCGCAGATGGTCAAACAGCTGTTTCTATTAATGTTCTTCAGGGTGAGCGTGAAATGGCTGCCCAAAATAGAGTGTTAGGAAAGTTCGATCTTGTGGGTATTCCAGCCGCTCCGCGTGGAGTTCCTCAAATTGAAGTTACCTTCGATATCGATGCAAACGGAATAGTTCACGTTGCGGCAAAAGATCTTGGAACAGGAAAGGAACAGAAAATTCGTATTGAAAGTTCTTCCGGTCTATCCGAATCTGAGATTGACCGCATGGTAAAAGAAGCAGAAGCCAACGCTGAATCCGATAAAAAGGAAAAAGAAAAGGTAGAAGCAAGAAATGAAGCTGATTCTATGGTGTATACAACTGAAAAAACCTTAAAAGATATGGGTGATAAGGTTGAAGAAGCCGAAAAACAAAAAATCAACGATGCAATTGCTGCTGTTAAAACAGCCCTCCAAGGCGATGACGTTGAAGCTATTAAAGCAAAAACAGAGGAGCTTAAACAGGCTTCTTATAAAATTGCTGAAGAAATGTATAAGCAACACGCACCTGAAGGTCAGGGTGGTCCAGAAGCTGGCGGTCATTCTGAAGGAGCGGGCCCAGAAGGTTTTGAAGGCTCTGCTGCTTCAGGATCAAACAAGGGTTCTGCAGATGACGTTGACTATGAAGTGGTAAACGACGATAATAAATAATCGACAGTGAGCTATGCTCATGCTTTTAGCATGGCCATAGCTCATAATGCATTGGTAATGTTTCGGTGTAATCGGTATTAAAGACTGTGGAGTTCCCTGTGGCGAAAAGAGATTATTATGAAGTTTTAGGCGTACAGAAAAACGCAACTAAAGACGAAATAAAGAAAGGATACCGAAAACTTGCCATTCAGTATCATCCGGATAAAAATCCCGGGAACAAAGAAGCAGAAGATAAATTCAAAGAAGCGTCTGAGGCATACGAGATTCTTTCAGATGATCAAAAAAGACCCATTTACGACCAATATGGACATGCAGGTCTCGAAGGTATGGGCGGTGGTGGCGGCGGATTTGATCCAAATGCTTTTCAGGGCTTTGAAGATATTTTCGGAGATTTTGGCGGTATTTTTGAGAACCTTTTTGGTGGTGGCGGCGGAAGTAGTGGTCGAAGGCGATCAAGTGGACGCACTAGTAACCAAGGGGCAAACTTACGATACGATCTTCAAATTTCTTTTAAAGATGCAGTATATGGCACCAAAGCAGAAATTCAGTATTCACGAAGTGAATCTTGTTCTCCTTGCAAGGGCTCAGGAGCTTCTGGCGGTTCTGGACGAAAAATGTGTACATCTTGTCAGGGTTCCGGACAAGTGCGTCATAGTTCTGGTTTCTTCTCAATAGCTTCTCCTTGTCCGAATTGTCATGGAGAAGGAACAATAATAGAAAATCCGTGTAAGGAATGTTCTGGCTCTGGTGTTCAGAAAAAAAGACAGAAAATTCTGGTGACAATTCCTGCAGGAGTCGAAGACGGAAAGAGAATTAATATTCCTCGTCAAGGCGATGCAGGTCCAAATGGAGGCTCTTACGGTGACTTGTATGTTTTTATACGAGTTAACGCGCACCCATATTTTGAAAGATCGGGTTCAGACCTTTATTGTGCAATTCCAATTTCAATGATTCAAGCAGCCCTTGGTGCAGAAATCATGGTAACGTCTTTGGATGACAAAAAAATAAAACTTAAAATTCCTGCTGGAACACAGCATGGTAAGTTGCTTCGTGTTCGAGATGAAGGTGTTCCTGTTTCTGGAAGTAAAAAGGGAGATATGTACATTAAAATTATTGTACAGGTTCCTTCAAAGTTATCTTCAAAAGCGAAGGCAATGCTTGCAGAGATTGCTAAACTTGAAGGTGAAGAGACAAGCCCAACTCCTATTTCGCTGGCAGACCTACGTACCTAAGTAATTTTAATCTAGAATATAAAACAGGAATTGCTGGACAATTCCTGTTTTTTTATTTTCAGGGCTTGTTTTCTATGGTATAATCTATCGAGTTCGAAAATTCGGCCTCATATAAAATAAGGTTCTTTTGCGAGAGGTGTATTAGATGCTTCAGACCCGTAAGCAGCTGTCTAAGCTGGCCATCGACCTTTTTGTCGGTGTCGTATTTTCTTTTTTTATGTATCTTGTGTTACCTGAATTTGCTTTTTTGGGTCACTTTATAACAGCCGTCTTTGTCTTTTTTCTTGCAGGAACATCTTCTTCGGCGCTTGTTTCCCTGATCTGGCAGAGACTTGAACATCATGTTTTTCGTGTACAAGATACCAAACTCTTTGTTCGTTTCATCGATCGCATGCGGTTTTCTTATACTGTTGAAGATTTGATTGACTCAATTCAAACTGTTCTTGAACATGATGCTGACTCTTCTGTTCTCTATGTAAACGCAGAAAATAACTATGTTATTTACAATAGTACTACAAGGATAGCAACAGATCCTGAAACTTTTGAAATCCTTACACGAAACTTTCCCGAGACATGGCCTGCAGGTTTTTATTTAATAGATGAAAATCTTGGGCTAGTTTCGGATTTCAAAACAGCTAGAGGTTTCTTTCTTGTGTATGAAAAACTTCATTTTTATGTTTTGTGTCGTTATATGAAGGTTTTTGAATCAAGCGTTTTTGACACCCTTTTATATGAATTTGGAAATTTTCAAAAAAGAACTAAAACTATTAATCAATTAACAGCAATATCTGAATTATCAAAAGAATGGGACATGGTTGCCCAAACGCAGATGACATTTTTGCCACAAGTAATGCCCGATATAGCTCGTTTAGATATTGCCGCCTATTTTAGGCCCTTGGTAAACGTTTCTGGTGACTTTTATGATATTATTGAGCTAGATGCTAACCGAACCTTTTTCCTCCTCGGTGACGTTTCTGGAAAAGGCTTGGCCTCCGCATTAATCATGGGTGTAATCATAAATACCGTAAAAATTATCGATAATAAAGAAGACCTACCTGGTGTTATTCGTGCAATAGACACAGCTATTAAGTCTATGCATCTCGAAGATAAATATGCTGTATTGTTTATAGGAATTATAGACACAAAAGAAATGAAGATTCGTTATGTAAATGCATCTATGGCAGATCCTCTTATAATAACCAAAGCTCCAGATGGATATAAAATTAAGCCCTTGGGGTCAACGTGTAGTTTAGTTGGTATTATCGACTTAGATGAAATCGTTCAAGAAGAAGCAAATCTCTATCGAGGAGATGTGGTCCTAATGGCCTCTGATGGTGTTTCTGAAGTAATGGACGATTCTGGCGTAGAATTGGGTGACACCGAACTATACATGAATACAGTACAAAACAGTGCGCACAAAGCTGCAAGGCATTTAATAAATGATATTGCCGACTTGGTTATGACGTATAACGGTGATAAAAAGCTTCGCGATGACGTGACTATGCTTGTCGCAAAGATAGGGGAGTAATCATGAGTCTGCTTATTTTCAGTTACCTTTTAGCGGCATTTCTCTTTGCCTTTTCATATTTCTTGGATTCACGTTCAGAAAAATTAAGTAGCATGTATACGAGCATGACAATGACAGCCGCATTTATTGCTCTTTTCGCTGGTCTTTCTGCTCAGTTTATGTATACAGGAAATCTGACTGTAGGAAATTTGACCTTCAGATTAACCTTAATTTGTTTGTCATTCTTGACTCTTACCTTATTAAGATACTCTGTTGCAATTCCGTATAACAATAAAAACATGTTTTTAACAATTCTTATTTGGGTATTTGAAGTTATTGCTGTTTACATCGTTTTTATTCGCGGTGTTTCGTTGGAGTTGAACTATAGTGGAAAGTTTGTAATTACTTCTGGGTTACATATCGGAACTCTTACCAGTTTACGTATTTTTGCTTTTGTGTTTCTTTATGGAATCCCAGGCATTACTGTTTTCTCTTTAATTACACGTGGAATTAGTATTAGAAGTCGAATATATCAACAACGATTGTTTCTTGTTGCTCTTTCGATATGTGTAGGTTTTATCGTTTCTTGGTCTCTTTTCAGATTATCCGTTTCCTATTCTTGGGCCTTACCTCTGTTCCCTCTTGGTCTTGCAGTTATGCTTATTCTTGTATATCAATCTGTTTCTGTAACAACCATTTTTGACCGAACTCAGCTCGTTCCCTCTTTAGTAAACTTTCTTGTACTGAATGTGGTTTTTAGCTTTTTAGCAGCCTTATTTTCCGCAACCATAATTAGGTTTATTCCTATTAAAATAGTGATAATAATAGCACTTGTTCTTGTCGCGGTAGTGTTACTAATCCTTCGCTCTCGGGCCTCTGAAATTTTGCATAAATATGTCAGAATAGGAACTGAGTATCAAGCTGAACTGGAAAAAGAACTCGATTCACTCGATTTTTCATCTGGCGGTAATGAAGTAATTACTAAAACTGTCGACCTTCTTTCTGAATATGTTGAATGTTCTTCTGTCGATATTTTAGTATCAGATGATAAGGGTAAGCTAGTAACAGTATTTTCATCCAAAGATATTAAGGCTGAAATAAGTATAGAAAACAAGGGTATTGCATTTTTGTTAAATCAAAACGCTTCAATACTTCTTAAAACACAGGCTATAACACATCATTTATATTCTGAAGTTAAAACTGATCTTTTGAAGGTTTTTGATACTGTTAATGCAGATGCAATGATTTTACTACGCGAAGGACATCGTGTTGTTGGTCTTCTTCTTCTAGGTCCAAAAAAACGTGGTGCAGATTATACCGACTATGATTATAGCGTTTTATCAAAGTTGTATTCCAATTTTTTCCTTGTCATGTATTATTTGAAAAATATAGCACAAGAATCTGTTGTGCTTACTGTCGACCGTGAAATTGAATTCTCTGGTCAGGTTATTTCTTCAATTCAGGAAAATATTGACCGTATAGATCATCCTAAAGTTGATGTAGATTTTATTACTCAATCTGCTCGAAAACTTGGTGGTGACTTTATAGACTTCATAAAACTTTCAGACGATAAATACCTCTATGTTATGGGTGATGTTTCGGGAAAAGGGCTTAATGCCAGTATGTCTATGGTTATTTTAAAATCTGTTTTAAGAACCTTCCTTTCCGAAACAAAAGATTTTAAACAGCTGGTAATCAAAGTAAATTTATTCATTAAGAACAATCTTCCAAAAGGTACCTTTTTTGCAGGTGTTTTCGGTATTATCGATTTTACTCAAAATACTATGTTCTACATTAACTGTGGCGTTCCAACTATGTTCCTGTATACGGCAGCATATAATAATGCTATTGAAATACAAGGTGATGGAAAAGTACTCGGGTTTGTAAAAGATATAGGAAAGTATTTGAAAGTTAAAAAGATAGGATTGAACTCACAAGATATTATTTTGTTAACAACAGATGGGCTTATAGATTCTACAAATCTTCGCGGTGAACGCTTTGGTAAAGATCGAGTGCAGCGATTGCTAATGGATAATCGTTCGTATCCTGCAGGTAGAATGGCTCAGTTCTTATGTGAAAATGTTGAGGATTTCGTTGCTACAGAATTGGAAGATGATATTACAGTCCTCGTTTTCAAATACTTGAGCAAATAAAGGAGCTTTATGTGGAGAACATTAGTATAATTGAAAAAAGTGGTCCAAATTATAACTTGTTAGAAGTTTCAGGGACGGTTAACTCATATACGTACACAGAATTTCAAAATAAGGTTTACACTCTTATAACCAAAACGAACCTTGTACTTGATTTATCACGGGTAAGCAATTTGTCATCATCTGGTCTTGGAGTACTAATGGCCGCCTTAGATGATGGCCTTGAAATTGGGAATAAACTGTATATCATGAAGCCTTCTGAAATAGTGCGACTCGCGATTGAATCTACTGGTTTTAGCGATATGTTTACGGTTATTTATTCCCTCACAGAAGTATTGTAGAAATTGTGACGAAGAGGCATTGTCGCATTAAGCTTGTTCCAGACTTTGCCAATTTATCAGTTCTGGAATACTTTATATATAACAATTCCTGTCTTTCTCCTCATGAGAAGCTTCGTGCTCTTCTTATAACAACTGAATATTTTGATAATATTATTTCACACAGCAAAGGAACTCGGCCTTGCAAGGTTTCTGTACTCATTTCTGTTTCAAAAAGAAAAAAGATAATTATGAGATATCATACTAATAATTTTAGCGAAATGGTTACCGCGAACCGCATTACAGAACCTTATTACGACTTAGAATCAAAAAGATATCGAGGTTTGGGTCTTCGTATGTGTCGAAATCTTGCCTCATCAATTACTTTTCACAAGGGCTTGTTCAAGAGTTCTATAATCATTATTCTGTATTGACTATGCATCGTGAAGTTATTGCTTTTTTTGATATTGACCACACAATTAGTCGAAAGATAACAACAGTTGCTTTTATTTTTGAGTGCATGCGCCGTGGTTATATAAAAATTTGGTATTTATTAGCCGCCCCTTTTTTATATATCGCTTACCGTTTTTTTAGTATAAAAGTAGAAGTTCTTTTTCAACTAAGTCTGCCAAAACTCCATGGAATTTCAAGAACAGAGTTTGAAGATATTGGTCGCGTGTCTTTCGAGAAACATGTAAAAAAATACTTATATTCTGGTGCTTTGCAGGAAATGGAAACACTACGAAGTAGAGGTTTACGCGTTATTCTTGCGACTTCAAGTCCCTTTGAGGCGGTATATCCACTTGCGCAGTATTGCGGGATAAGCGCCGGCGACGTAATTGCAACACAATTTGCATATACAGACGGTGTGTTTGATGGGAAACTAATAGGGGTTCCGGTATTTTCAAGATTTAAATGTAGTATAATAAAAAATTTTGCAGAAAAAAGCGGTACCGATCTTCATAATTGTTCTTTTTATTCAGATAGCATCCATGATTTACCATTGCTTGAATTAGTAGGACATCCAGTAGCTGCCAATCCCGATCTACGGTTGCGTAGAATAGCAAAAAAACGCGGCTGGACAATTAAGGAGTTTGCTCGTTGAAAAATATCGTACTTGTTTCTGTCTGTTCTTTTTTGTGTGTTTCATGTTTTTCAGGTAAGTCATCTGCAGAATCAACTAAACAGCACATGTCTTCTTCATCTCAAAAACCTGTTGAACCCATTAATATAGTATTTTCTGCACCCTCTTCTATCCCTGTGAATTTAATAGAAAGAATGAATGCGCAGAGTTCAGAATTTCTTTTAGACCTTCAAAGTGTATTAAAAAAAGATACTGAAAATCTTTTACTCCTTGTAGATAAAAAAAATCATTTATCTCCTTCTTTTATACCAGAGGATATCCTGCCGCTAAGTAAAAATAAATCTTATAACATCAATAGAGAGGGTCTTTCTTTACGACGATGCGCAGAAGAAGCCTTAGAAAAAATGGCAGCAGCTGCACGAGCAGATGGTGTTACCTTACTTGTTAGTTCATCTTACCGTTCATACGAGTATCAAGAAAAAGTTTATGAAAGAAATGTGAGAGAACTCGGAAAAGAAGCTGCAGACAGAGAATCTGCTATGCCTGGTGCTAGCCAGCATCAACTTGGAACGGCTGTAGATTTTGGCTCTATTACTGATGCTTTTGCAGACACAGCTGCAGGTAAGTGGCTCTCTGTTCATGCAGAAGAATATGGGTGGTCTCTATCCTTCCCTCAAGGGTATGAAGACATAACAGGCTATCGCTGGGAGTCTTGGCACTATCTGTATATAGGTAAGGAAGCAGCAGCTTTTCAAGCTAAATGGTTTGGTGGAATACAACACTATATGATTGAATTTATAGATGCTTGGAAGAAGCAGGCTTCAAGCCAAAAAACCTTCTCCTAGAGGATATCCTTTTCGCATAACCCGAATTGTTCCTTATGTTCTCCTTTCCCATCTGGTTCTACGTGTATAACTACATCGTAGACATCAGGGATTAAGCAACGTATTTCGGATTCAACTTTTTCTGCAATATCATGAGCTTCTCTTACAGTAAG
>DATFIA010000105.1:0-2275 GCA_035270545.1 Treponemataceae bacterium | reverse complement strand
TTGTTACCTTGGCCGGAAGTGCCATCGCCTTTGGTGAAGCTGAGAAAAACATTGATGCAATTATCCATGCTTGGTATCCCGGTGCTCAAGGCGGAACTGCAATAGCTGAACTTCTTTTTGGAGACTATTCTCCCTCCGCTCGCCTGCCACTCACCTTTTACCACAGTGATGCTGACTTACCCGAATTTACCGATTACTCTATGAAGGGACGAACCTATCGGTACTTTACCGGAAAAGCCTTATATCCCTTTGGCTATGGCCTATCGTACACCACGTACTCCTATAGCGCTCTTGAACTTCCAAAGACAGTGCAAGCTGGAGAAAGCATCACCGTAACCGCACGGGTAAAAAATACAGGAGCACGTTCTGGAGCTGAAATAAGCCAGTTGTACGTCTCTGTCCCCGATGCAGGAAACGGTTTCCCTATCCGCGACCTTCGGGGCGTGCAGCGGGTTGAATTAAAGAAAGGAAAAGAACAAAAGATTTCCTTTACCCTTACACCCCGCGATCTTTCTTCTATTATGGAAGACGGAAGCCGCGTGCTCCGCCCGGGAACCTACACAATAACTGTTGGTGGCCATCAAGGCGACGAGCGCTCTCTTGCTCTAACCGGAACAAATGTTCTTACGGCAGAAATTACCGTACAAGGTGATTCTGTAGCAATGGAATATTAAGAAAAGCTAAACCGCCGCTATTAGGTTGTAACGCCTGATAGCGGTTTTTTTATGTAATAGCATTAGAAAATCAAGATTTTAAGGGAGAACAAATGAAAAGTTTTAAAGTTTTTTTAATTGGGGTCCTTTTTCTTTGTATTACTGTACCGGTATTTGCTAAAAATGTCCCAACACCAAAAGACCCACTTATTGTCGACGGCAATTTAAGCATAACCTTTTCGCGACTTGAAAATATGCTGGAAGGGGTTGTGCTGGATGAAATGAGATATACGTCGAAAGACGATGCTCTTGTGTTTTTCAGGGTGGGTTGTAAAGCTAAAAATATTAGTCAAGAAAACATTGAGAATGCTTCTATTGGATCAGTGGAATTACTTTGTATTGATGAAAAAGGAAATTTTGATATCCGGAGATCTCATAATGCAGGGATGCCCTCATTTGGAAAGCCAAAGATTTTAAAACCGGGTAAGTCGATCAAAGAAGTCACTTTTTTCATGTACAATAGGAACACAACCCCGATAGCCTTTGTCGCAAATGGAAATACTATCCTCATGCTCATTCCTGAAACAGATGAGCGTTATGAACTCGCCCAAAACCACTTCGAGAAATTGAAAAAAATCGAATTGGTAATGCTTATGGCACGGTTCTCAACCTTTGAAGAAATATCTTCGTATCTTCAAGAAAATGAGCTGACGATAAAAGAAAAGAATAATAAGGGACTAACGCTCTTTTTGTATAGCGTAATTTATGGAAATATAGATCTTCTGGATGGCCTTATTGCCGCTGGAGATGATATTAATCAAGCTATATACAGAGGCGGATTTGTAAAAACATTCCCTATAAATATAGCTGTAGAACAAAAAAATCCGGTAGTTATAAGAAAGCTATTTAATGCAGGTGCAAACTTAACAAAGTCTCCCGATGGAACTGATTCTGCCATTGCAATTGCTATTCGCAATGATGCCGTTGAACTGTTGCCACTCTTCAAAGAACTTGGAGTAGACTTTAAAACATTAGAAATACCAATGGCTAATGGTTCCCCTCTTCCAGTTCGTATATACGCAGAAAGGCGTGGTAGAAAAGAAATCCTTGAATTTCTTGATGGACTATAAGCTATAAAAATATTAAAAAGGTGTCCTTTGATAATATTTTTGCCAGTATTGCTTTGGGCACCAATTGAATTAAGTACTGTATTACCTCAAATGACTTAACAATTTCTCCTTGTAACTAGTAACTTTTTCGACTTGAACTGACTAGTCCTAATTAGTAACATCCATCTGGCGGCGGCATTGAAAACACGGGTTTATATGAAATATTTTACAGTCACGGTTGTTCTTTTTTTTCTCTGTGCTACTTTTTGTTTCGCACAAACAGAAATACCAGACTCTATGAAAAAATCGCTTCATTTTCAATTTTAGAAATTATTCTATGTTCATGATCTATTCGGCGAGACCAAAACCCCCGCCAGCAAACTCTTACTAAAACTCTACCGAAACCTCATGCTTCCCTGCAGATAGGGGAAGAGAAATTACGTTGCCCGCAATCGTTTCACCATTAACGGTAAGCGTGAGGCGGGAATCCTTGCATCGGTGGAAGCCTTCTGG
>DATFIA010000104.1:0-2048 GCA_035270545.1 Treponemataceae bacterium | reverse complement strand
GAAATGCGGAAAATTCGTTTATTCATGGTATCTCCTCTCGGCGCCGTATCCCCGCGGTTCCGAAATGGCAATAAGTTGTATCAAAGTTTCCTGGCTTATGGGTGCATCCAGTGTAGTGTAGAATTATCTACTTCTACCAATTGGCTTGGCCTTTTTCGTACAACCTTCCCGCGCTCCTTCATCAGTTATTGGCCAACGACCTAATAAACACATGAAATGCACAGTGGTCTTTTTCGACGAAATTGTCCCCACTTACAGTTACGGGCTAGCGGAGGAATTACACCTCGCTTCCTTTGAAATACACTAAATGAACCATATCTTTTTAAACATTAACAGTCAAGAACAGTAAATTAGCAGTATAATAGTGACAAGGAGACATTTAGATGGCAAACATACTCGACTATATAAAATGGAGGGGCGACATATCCATTACTGCAAGTCCCTTCAATGCTGTTGACGGTCTTATTTTAAGTGTCCTTTCATATATACCCTTCGAAGGAATAGTAACTGAAAAAATTGAAAAATCTCAAAAAAAGGGGATTCTCTTATCTGAGGCTGCTAAGCAATTTAGTTCAAAAACCATAGATGCAAAATTAATTCGAAATGAGAAAGATATCGAACTTTTTCAATCTCTGTCACAAGCTCCTCGTTTTGCAAACCTTCGTTTATCTTTTTACATAAATAAAACAGATTTAGAAGAAGAAAAACAGTTTTCTGCTATTACTATTTCATTGCCAGATTCAACTTCTTTTATAGCATACAGAGGAACAGACTTAACACTTGTCGGCTGGAAAGAAGATTTTAATATGAGTTTTCGCTGTCCAGTTCCTTCTCAAACCGAGGCAGTTTTGTATCTTTCAGAAGTTGCTTCTCATGTAAAAGGAAAACTGAGACTTGGAGGACACTCAAAAGGTGGAAACCTTGCCGTATACGCCGCAGCTTTTTGCGATACTAAAATACAAAAAAGAATAATTGAAGTATTCAACAACGATGGCCCTGGCTTTGAAGAAAGCGTAATACAAAAAAAAGGATACAAAAGGGTAGAGGACAGACTTTTTGCCTTTGTTCCAGAATCTTCAATAATTGGAATGCTCCTAGAGCACAATGAAGAATATATCATTGTACATAGTACCGTTTCTGGCGGTCTCATGCAGCACGATCCTTTTTCTTGGAGCGTAGAAGGTGCCGACTTTATAAGAAAAACAGAGGTAAGAAATTCGAGTTTGTTTGTAAATAAAACTATAAAAGACTGGGTTGCAGCTACCACACCAGAGCAAAGAGAACTGTTTATAGATGCTCTTTGGGAAATAATTGGCTCAACAAAGGCTACTAATCTTACAGACTTTACAAAGGACTGGTTTAAGCATGCAATAGCGGTGAACAGAAGTCTTAAAACCCTCGACGAAGGAACCAAAAAAATGTTACACGAAACCCTCGGTCTTCTTTTTTCTACCGCAGGAAAGCATTTTCAAATGCTTTTTAGTGCAAAAAAGTAGACCCCTTTCTTATTCCACATCAATCGTCTTTCTGCTACTCTTTATTTCATGGCAAACCCCAAATTATTTCGCATAATAGATCATGGAATTAGTGAATATTCCATGATAGAAGATGGTGACCGAATTTTAATAGGAGCATCTGGAGGAAAAGACTCAACTGCATTGGTTGAATATTTTGGAAGTCGCCTCTTGCGTCTCGCTCGAAATGGTGGCCCCTCTTTTAACGTAACAGCAGTACACATTGCCGCAGACTTTGGCTCTCCCTTTCCGGGTGAACTCGTACATCGTTTTGAGAAATGGGGCGTTCCTTTAGTGCATATACAAGTTCCCGTCCTCGCTCGATTAAAACCTGACCACAGCATGAACTGCTGGTGGTGTTCTACCCAAAGACGGAGTGAATTAAATGAATATGCCATACGTGAAGGCTATAATAAAATAGCTCTTGGCCACCATTTAGATGATATTTTGGAAACCCTTCTTATGAATGCCCTCACAAAAGGAGAGCTTTCCACCATGCCACCTCGCTTAAAATACGAAAAATATCCGGTCACA
>DATFIA010000103.1:0-12681 GCA_035270545.1 Treponemataceae bacterium | reverse complement strand
GTTCTCTGACAAAAAAAGACAATTCTGCTACACTGCCGCATTCAGGAGCGAGTGGTGATTAAACTTTCAGGTGTGCGCGTAGCCTTCGGTGCGCGGGTGATATTAGATGATGCAGAATTTCTCCTTCGTAATGGGGATCGTATAGGACTCGTTGGGCCAAATGGTGCCGGAAAAACCACTCTTTTTAGGATAATTTCTGGCGAAGAAAAACCGGATGCAGGCACAGTTTCACAAGACCCCGGAACCGTAATTGGCTATTTTTCACAAGATGTGGGAGAGATGTCGGGTCGAACTGCGCTCGAAGAAGTGCTTGCTGGTGCAGGAGAAGTGTATAATATTGGACTTCGTCTCGCCGATCTTGAACACCGAATGTCCGACACCTCCCTTGAACCATTAAGCGACGCCGAGAGGGACTCTTACGGCGAACTTCAGTCCCAATTTCTACACCGAGACGGTTATGGCCTAGAAACGAGGGCAGAAACAGTACTCACAGGTCTTGGCATTGGACCAGAGCGTTTTGGGGAAAGCGTCGAGCATTTTTCTGGTGGTTGGAAAATGCGTATTGCTCTCGCGCGTATTCTTGTCCTTAATCCCGACGTTCTTTTAATGGACGAGCCAACAAATCATCTGGACGTCGAGTCCATCGTGTGGCTCGAACAATGGCTCCACGACTTCCCCGGCGACCTTGTAATGACAAGTCACGACCGCGAATTTATGACCAGATTATGCACACGCACTGTCGAGGTGGCATCGGGAAAGGTTACCACCTATTCGGGTGACTATGACTTTTACCTTCGGGAGCGGGAAATAAGGCGTGAACAGCTTGTCGCAACCTTTAACCGCCAAGAAGCGCAGTTTGCGAAAGACGAAGAATTTATTGCTAAATTTTCGGCTCGCGCTTCACACGCTTCTCTCGTTCAGTCTCGCATCAAGGCACTAGACAAAATAGAACGCGTCGTCCTTCCATCGGACCCAAAAGCCATGAAAGTGCAAATAGCTCCCTGTCCTAGGTCTGGAGACCAAGTAGTTGTTATGAAAGATCTTTCCAAAATCTGGCTTACCTCTGAGGGCAAACCGCATCCGGTTTTTTCAGGTATTACTGGAATCATAGACCGCGGGAATCGCATCGCCTTAACCGGTATAAACGGAGCGGGAAAATCTACCCTTCTTAAAGTGATAACCGGAGCTACAGAAGCGACAGATGGCTCAGTTACAGTGGGAGCAAGCGTGCGAACAGGATATTTCAGTCAGTATTCCTCAGACGTCCTTGATCCTTCTTTGACTATATTTGAAGAAGTTTCATCTCGAATTCCCCTTGCCTCAGTTGGCACCATAAAGGGAATACTCGGAGCTTTCCAGTTTCCCGGCGACGACTCAGACAAAAAAATAGGAATGCTCTCTGGTGGTGAAAAAAGCCGGGTAATGCTCGCGTGTATGCTTGCCGTTCCGGTAAACTTTCTTGTTCTCGACGAGCCCACCAATCACTTAGATATTGTGAGCCGAGAAGTACTCCTCGAAGCTTTACAAAACTTTGAGGGAACAGTAATCATTGTAAGCCACGACCGTTATTTTCTGCGTCACCTCGCAAACCGAGTGTTCGAAATTGATCATGGCTCACTTGCCATATACGAAGGCGACTACAACTGGTATCTCGAGAAAACTGGACGGTAAAATCGGAATCTCTCCAAATTTTTCGCCGTTTCCAAAACAAAGGCATCCTGCAATTTTCAAAAATGAAAGGCAGGATGCCTATATGTTTATTTTTTTACATACCGAATTTCACAATCAAGCATGACACCACGCCATCCATAATTGTTTCCACTATGAGATACAAAGTAAATCCAGTCACCTTCTTCAACTTCGATTATGTCCTTTACTCTAACGAGAGCTCCCGTTGTCCAGTTTCCATCAAAAGGACCTGCTTTATCAATTAGTTTAGGAGCCCCCCCTGAAACAACACCGTCTGCATCATCGTAGGTTTTTCCATCAAGAATACTGACACTGTCTTTTGCATAATCGGAAACAGATAACGGATTCCCTGTTGCTTTCTTTTTATAGCGAATATCTACGCGGAAACCTGCACTAGTATTAAGATATTTTTCTGCAGGGACAATACCAATAAATTCTGGGTTCCAGTCTGTTATATAAATGCTACCTTTTTTAGGTGCCTTCCACCCAACTATTATATCGTCTTTGCCTGCTGCATTATTAGCGTCAGAATAGGGAACTAAGGTCATTCTTTCACCTTCAGGTCTTGGATTTCCATCATGTGCACCATCATACAGACGTACTGAACCGTTTTGAATACTGTCGTTTCCAATGTTTTTTCCATTGGGAAATTCACTAAATAAGCAGTTTGTATCCATTGGCGTTTTAGTCGTACCATCAAAGGCTTCTTTTCCCTTCATTGGTGTGAGTTCAAAAATTGTATTGTTTTTCTCATAAAAATAATACCACAGAGGACCTTGTGTGCCGGTATTTTTTTTGAAATCAATTTCCGCATTATATACGGTTTCTTCGAATTCAAGCTTATTTCCCTGTTCTGAAAAACTAGCTGATTCAGAATTTTCCCACATCGGAATTTCTTTATTCTTTGTTTGAACAGGTTTTTTTGTCTTTCCTGTATCTTGAATAATACCAAATGAATCGAAGGGGGTTTCTTCTACCTTACCGTCTACGACAGCATAGGATAGTACGGTTAAAGTATTCTTATTAATGTCGATTTTTGTAAATACAGATGCATTAGGTGAAACACCATCTGGATAAAATTTCGAATTTGATAATAGAGAGTAGCTGACCAGTTTTGGTCTGCCATTATCATAGGTTTTGCCTTCTACTTCTGCAGCTTGTAAGACTCTATAATCTGCATTCAAAGAAAGTTCATAGTTTTTATTCGAAATTGTAGCAGGAACTATATGTGTTGTTCCAATCGGATTTATTTGATACGAAATACTATTAATTACAGTGGTTTCTGGATGTTGTCCTATCTGATTATATATCGGTTTTGTTCTCATATACACATGGTCGTGCCCAGAAAGAACTATATCTGCTTCATAGGTATCCAGAAGTTGGCCTATAGATGAGCGGAAATTAATAACATCTCCATCGGTAGAATGGTCACCGCTTGAATAGAGAGATCGGTGGAGCACTACAATAAGCCATTTTATATGTGCATCTTCTCTCGCTTTTTTAAGATCTTCTTCAAACCACGCAAGTTGAGTAGCACTTAAGTCTTCATTTTCTTTTTCATCAGTATTAAGAATGGAAAAATGAGTATTTTCATAATTAAATGAATAATACGCGCCCTTAGCTGTAATTGCCTCTGCCTGATTTTCAGTATTAAAGTGTTTTACAAAACTTCCAGGATAATCGTATCCTTCATGGTTTCCAGTTACTGGAACCATAATGGTTTTTTGTAATACATCCTGTACAGGATTAAAAAACAGTTTCCATTCTTCTGTCGACAAACCATCATTAACAAAGTCACCAGCAACAACTAAAAAATTTGAATTTGGGTACATTGTATCGATACCGCGCATATTTGCAGCCCAATGAGAAAAATCTTCCTCAGTGCTTCCTTGCGGATCGGTTACCGTAATGAATGAAAAACTTCCGTCTCCGTATCCTTTCTCAGCTGTTTTAAATTCTCCCGGCATACTCCACATTTCATCGTTACAGACTCTATAGCCATATCGTTGATTCGCTTTCAAGCCAGTGAGAAGCACTTTGTTTGAGTATTCGGTATCGCCCTCTTGCGCCGCTTCTACTGTAAGAGCTTTTTTCCAATTTATAGTTTCTGGTTTTGTCTTAGCCGAAATAGGAATATATTGAACATAACCCTTTCCACCATTACCATCTGAAATCCAAGATAAACCAATTTGACTTGTTGGATCTCCGTGTATAACAGAGGCAATTCTATTAGGTTGTTCTAAAGCAATATAATCAGAGACGGTAATTTCTAAACCCATTACACAGTCTGAGCTTGAGCCCGTATCTTGAAATACAACTACGGCTATAGTATTTTTACCTTCAACAAACCAGGAAGCCTTCATTGGAACATCTACATCGACAAGTGGATTCCCAATTTTTACTGCACCTGTTGCGTTTCCTCCGGTAATCGATGCTGCCTTTATAGGATCAAATTCAGAACCAGTATAGTCTTTGGTAAAAGAGCCCGCTTTCGCTCTTAGAACACCATTTATATAAATAAAGGCTGCATCATCAAAATGCATAACAGCACTTACTTTCTTTATTTTTTGTATTGAATCAATTGTTACAGCTGTTCTGTAATAAGTGGCTGGAACTTTTCCTTCTTCATTTGTTACCGCATAAGGTGTTGTGTCCCCTTCTGTAATGGGAGAGTATGTGAAATCTAATTTTGAGGCACACCCGTAGCCAAGTGGACCTGGGGCAGATTTCCAACCTGAATCGTCAAAGCCTGCTGTAAACCAGCTATCTCCAGGATACGGACTGCTTACAGTTCCATACCAATATGACCAATTGGCTGACATAGGTAAAAGAGTAGAAATTGTTTGATTATCCTGCGTCAGTGTATTAACAGGAGTACTGTCTGTTACACAGCTTGAAAAAAATAGTGCAACTAAACCGCATAGTGCAATATACCTCATATTCCGTTTCATGTATGACCTCCACTAAAGTAACTCTGTGAAAACAAAGCTTGTGTAATTAGAACACAGAACTAATTGGAAGTCAAGAAAAGGTTGTAAATTTACAACATTAAACGTGAGTTGATAAAAAGAAAAATAAAGGTGATACTATTTTTTGATGAATGTAGGTAAAACAAAAGCATGGCAAATTTTAAGCATACTTAAATTAATATATCAGTATCCTGGTATAACTCGAAAAGAACTAAGTCTGCACCTTGATACAGACCGAGCCATGATAACTCATATACTCAATTACCTAATAGAAAATGAATGGATAGAAAAACAAGATCCCTATTCTAAAAATCTGCCTTTGACCTTAATTAAAGATCGTATATTTGCAGCTGGTATAGAAATACAACCAGAATATCAGGTAAGGGTCATAACAAATTTAGAAGGCGAAATTATTTTTGAAGAATATACTACACATACTATCATTTCTATTGAATGTTATTTGGAGGAACATGTGTATCCATGGATTACACAACAAAAAATACCTCTTTGTGGTTTGACAGTTGCACTACCAGGAATATATAATTCTGCAGAAAATAAGTTACTACGATCGCAACCCTTTAATTTGAGAGATCCAGTTATTTTTCCAAGATTAATTCCGTGTACAGATATTCCATTATTTATTGATAATGATGTTCGTTGTTGGGGGTGGGGCAAGGTCGCCTTTGAAAAACAATTTGAAGATTTTTTAGTACTTCTTTTTATTTTTATTGAAGACAATTGTAGTAGCGATATGTATAAGCGAATAACAAATGGAGCAGCTTTTTTTTCTAATGGAAAAGCCAGAATTGGAGCGCATGGTTGTTCTGGGGAATTACCAGGTTTTTTTAGAATTGATGAATATAGATCTACTTCTTCATATATTCCGTATGATAAGCGGTTGAAGATGAAATCTCTACCACAGGTATATTCCAAATGGTTGAATCAAACGGCCGCAACTGCAAGTTATTTAGCGACTGTTTTTGATTCTCAGAAAATGTATATAAGCGGCTCTACTAATATAGACAGCGACCTTTTTACAGAAAAAATAAGCAGTTTTTTATCACAGTATCAATTTTATCCTGAAATCCAAAATATCGAAGTATTGTGGGAGCCATTTAAATCATCTGCAACAGCACAAGGTGCTTCCGGTTTCGTGTTTGAGAATCTTTTTGTTTTGTCTTTAGAAAATGGTTCTGCCAATAATTCTCTTCTTAAAGTTGAAAAATAAAATTCACTTGAAGGTTGAGTCTTAGGTAGGAGTTGTTTTAATAAAATCAGAGGTAGGTTGTTTTATCTACAAAATTTAATAATACACACAACAATTGCGTCCTTTCTCTTTTGCAGATATATAACTTAATAGTGTATTATAGAGCGAATGTATAAGGAGAATAAAAGATGGAAAAAGAAATTGTATTAATAGATTGCGACCCAGGAATTGACGATGCTTATGCATTATTATATGCACTCGCAGATGAGACTTTAGATGTCAGATTAGTTTCAACTGTTTCAGGCAATGTTAATGTAGACGTAAATACAGAAAATGCGCAAAGAATAGTTAAAATGGCCCACTCAAATGTTTCTGTCGTAAAAGGAGCATGTAAACCTTTAGTAAAAGAAGCTCACTACGCTGAACATGTACACGGCAAAAATGGAATGAATAATTATGTCTACAAAAACGATACTATGGCAGTCCTCTTAGATAAGCCTTTTTTAGATGCGTATTATGAAGAAATTATGAAAGCACAAAAGCCTGTTGTAATTGCTGCAACTGGCCCATTAACAAATATTGCAACCTTGCTTGTAACATATCCTAAAATAGAAGAAAAAATTAAATATATAACAATTATGGGTGGAGGCTTAAAAGGTGGCAACACAACCATAGCGGCCGAATTTAATTTTTATGTTGATCCCGAAGCTGCAAAAATTGTAATGGAATCTGGTATTCCCATCATAATGGCCGGATTAGATGTCACAGAAAAAACTATTGTAAATACAGAACTGTTAGAACGTTTGAGTAGTCTAAACGAAGTTGGAAAGTTTTTGGCAGATATTCTAAACCCCACCTCATCTTATATGCGTGTAGACAAAGGCTCTCTTCACGATGTTGTTGCGGTAATGGCAATTAGTCATTTAGACATATTTACATATAAAAATTATGACGTGTATGTAGAAACCAATGAAGGCTTTACTCGTGGAATGAGCATTGCCGACCGCCGTATGAATAGTAAAGAAGGTAGAACGAAAGTTCTCATTGATGTTGATGTAAAAAAATTTAACCAAGAATTAATTAGTAAAATTAGTAGGTATTAAAATGAAAAAGATGTTAGTAATTGGAAGTATAAATGTTGACTTTGTCGTAACTACAAAAGTTCGCCCAGAAATAGGTGAAACTGTTATGGGTGAAAAAATGACCGTCACTTATGGTGGAAAAGGTGCAAACCAAGCTGTTGCCGCTGCACGGCTTGGGGCAAACGTTTCTATGATTGGTAAAGTAGGCGATGACAGCATAGCAAATGATGTTCTGTCAAACTTAAAAAAAAACAAGGTAAACATAGAAAATATTGAACGAGTAAAAAATATAGAAACTGGCTCTGCCCATATTACCCTTTGCGACGGAGACAATAGTATTATTGTTGTTCCAGCCGCTAATGCGAAATACGAACACAATTTTATAGAAAAATATTCAGAAATAATTTTAGCTCATACTCTTGTAGTCTTACAAAATGAAATTCCTTCTACTATAGTAGAAGCCGTTATTGAATTTTGTTTTAAAAACAACATAAAAACGTTGTATAATCCTGCCCCTGTGAGACCCATTGCGTTAGAAACACTCGTAAAAGCTACCTATATTACACCAAATGAAAGCGAGTTTACTCTTTTATTTAAAGACGAAAACATAGAAGATGTTTTAACAAAATATCCCAACCAAGTAATTGTTACCTTAGGCTCAGAAGGCCTTGTGTATTCCGATGGAAAAAAAATTATCAAAATTCCTGCGCACAAATCAACAGTCGTTGACACCACAGGGGCAGGAGACACCTTTAATGGTGCCTTCGCTACTTTTATAACTAGCAATCAAACTTTTTCACAGGCTATACAAAATGCGAATATAGCCGCAGCCATTTCAATTAGAAAACTTGGCGCGCAAGAGGGCATGCCAACTTTAGAACAAGTTGAATCTGAAATTAAATACTAAGAATTAAAACTGAGGCAGTGCGACTAGGATGGAGTACCATCCTAAGGAGTATCGCAGTAGCGATGCTCCTAAAACGAGTGGAGAGGAGTCGATCCGCGGAGCCGCCGCGTATGAAAGCATAATGATTGGCGAGAGCATTTTTGTTACAGGTGCTAATGGAGTATCCATTGAGTATGCAATTACGGAATGATGTAGAAGCACTAAGAGGGTCAAATAGGCCTGCAAATATGCAATAGAGGTGTTACGCAATTGTCCTGCGGACCCATTAAAGACAAGCTTTTTTCTCTCATCATATCTGATTACTCTTCCGTATTTGACCATTTCCAAGAATTCCAAATAATTAATAACAGACAAATTACCTCAACAGCTGCTATGAACAGATAGTGAGGGTAGGTTGAACCACCACCTACAATAAAGACAATTGTAATTACGCTCACAATTATATTGAGCCAGCGATTCAACTTATACTTCAATACTCGAGAAAGTATAATCATCGCAATTGAAATTTCCATCATTATTGCACCACTTAACATAAGGAGTGTAATTGGAGTTCCTCCTGCAAATTTTACTACCTCGTCTATTGCTCCTGGAATATATAATGAAAGAATATCTGCTTTTAGCATATTAAGCATAATAACTATCCAAAGAGTCGAAAGCAGGACTTTCGTATCTATTTTTTTTGTGACTTTTTCGCCAGTATTCATTTTATTGCTCCTTCTGTTTGTAGTGTAGAATGTAACATTTCTACACGTATAAAAGCGTATCAACACCTCTCAACTACATAAAATTGTAATACACTCTGTTAAATAATACCGTCAGATAGGTACTTATTTTGAGCAAATTTTTATAGCTAAGATAAGGGTTACCCTGGGGGGCTTTTCAAAAAATCGCTATAAATGTAGTGTACTAATTCGTAGACACAAACAGGCAGGAGTATTGCATGAGCAATGAATTAAGTAAGAAATATGGTTTGGCTACCGCAATAGCCATGGTTGTTGGTATCGTCATAGGGAGCGGTGTTTTTTTCAAAGCGGAGAAAATCTTACAGGCGACCGGTGGCAATCTAGCCCTTGGTATCCTCGCCTGGGTAGTCGGAGGTCTCATAATGATCGCCTGTGCCTACACCTTCTCGGTAATGGCCTCTCGGTACGAGCGAGTAAACGGAATAGTAGATTAGGCCGAAGCCGCCATGGGTAAAGGCTATGGTTTCTATGTAGGCTGGTTTATGGCCATTATTTATTACCCCACATTAACGTCAGTTCTTGCCTGGGTATCTGCTAGGTACGCCGCAGTTCTCTTCGGCTGGAGCATAACAGGCGGTGAGTGCATGACCCTTGCAGCCTTCTTCCTCGTATCAAGCTACACCCTCAATGCCTTATCTCCTATCCTAGCGGGCAAATTTCAAGTAACAACAACCGTCATAAAACTTATTCCCCTAGCTCTCATGGCCGTGGTTGGCACCATTTTCGGTTTAACAAACGGCATGATAGCCAGCAACTTTACAACCGTGCTCGTACATGTAGACACCTCTACAGCTCTCTTTACTGCAGTAGTTGCCACATCGTTTGCCTACGAAGGTTGGATAATAGCCACAAGTATTAACTCAGAGCTCATAGATTCTAAGAAAAACCTACCAACAGCCTTAGTAGTTGGTTCCTTCATCGTAATGTTGACCTACATTCTCTATTATATTGGACTCTCAGGAGCCGTTAGTAACGAGACTCTCATGGCCGGCGGGCAAGAAGGGGCGAGACTTGCCTTTTCAAGGCTCTTCTCAAATGTAGGTGGAACGCTTGTTTTTGTTTTTGTAATAATATCATGCATTGGAACCCTTAACGGTCTCATGCTTGGCTGTACACGTGGAGTCTACTCAATTGCCGTCAGAAATCGCGGACCAAATCCCACCTTATTTAGCCAAGTAGATCCAATCACCGACATGCCTACAAACTCATCGATACTCGGACTTTTCTTAAGTGGAATATGGCTTCTCTTCTTTTACGGAGCCAATCTCACCAAGCCATGGTTTGGTTTTTTCGCCTTCGACTCATCTGAACTACCCATCGTAACTATCTACGCCATGTATTTACCCATCTTTATACTGTTCATGAAGAAGGAATCGGACCTCTCAACTTTTAAGCGTTTTGTAATGCCTATTTTGGCCTTAGCCGGTAGCATATTCATGATAGTTGCCGCTTGCTTCGCTCATAGAATGGCCGTCGTAGCCTACCTCATAATCTTTGCAGCAGTTATGGTTCTTGGGGTGTTTTTTGCAAAAGAAAAAGCAATAGATTGAGGCAGCCCTAGGACGGGGTACCGTCCTAGGGTGTTGCTATTGCAACACCCGGAAAAGGATAGGAGAGAGTCCTAGCGCGTGAGAGGGAATAAGGGTGGGTGTGAGCCTTAGAATAGTACCCAATCTTCAATTTTTAAGGCAGGTATTCGTTTGAATTCCTGTACATTGTGCGTTATTAAGGTGGCTGAGTAAAACAGGACAATAGACGCTATAAGTACATCATTAGGACCAATTATCTGGCCTTTTTTTTCTAAGGTGCTTCTTATTTCTGCATAGGTGTACGTCATTTCTTCTGTAAACGAGATTACTTCAAATGGTTCTAAAAACTGCTCTAATGTAGCAAGTGTTTTTGTTTTGTTTTTACTGTTGTATCCACCTAAAAGTAATTCTGCTTTTACTATTGAGGGTATTTTTATTTTATTTGGAGAAGTCTCTACTATTTTATGCTTAATTGATTCATACCTGCCATTGAGAAAATAAATACAGGTATTTGTATCTAGGTAGTACATTATAAGGTTTCTCGTGTGGTATCGTTTTGATAGGATAATTCCTCTGGTCGGGCAAAAGAAGAATCAGCGACAGATCCAAATAAATTTTCATAATCCATTGGATACACCGGGTCAATTTTTGATTTGATTTGATCTGTAACCCATTTTGATAATGATTTATTTTCTCTTGCAGCTGCATGCTCTATTTTTTTTAGTAAGGCTTCATCTACATATAAAGAAATTTGTGCCATAAAAATCTCCTTCAAGTTAAGTGTAAATCACTGTGTGCTAAAAAGCAAGTATATGTGCAAGTATGTTTGTGTAAAAAGTATAGCAAAAGAGAGGGTAGCGGATAAACGTGTTCGTTACTGCGAACACTTTAGGAGCGAGGGAGAGACTTCTCCCTCCATAATTTTTAGTAGTCCACCTTATTTGATAATTGGAGTGCGCCCAGCTTCATCGAAGGGTATTACAAATTCGGGTTAATACGGTATGTCTGACTCAGTGTGCTTTATCTTGCCCTGGAAGCATTTTCTGTATATCTTTTACCTATGTTAAAAGAATATAGAACGCTGTTTCCGTACTTAAAAAAGTACCGTTTTAATTATATAGCGGGTTTTGTCTGTCTTATTGTGGTAGACGGTGCCCAGCTCCTTATTCCCCAGTTTATAAAAAAGGCAATAGATACGGTTTCGCAAGGAAGCTTCCGCATGGAATCGATATTTTTTGTATCTCTTTCTATTATAGGAGCTGCCGTTCTTATATCGAGTGGGCGTTTTTTATGGCGGTTTTTTATTATAGGAGCTTCAAGACGCATCGAAACTGAACTGCGCGACAAATTGTTTGACCGTCTGCTCAATCTTCCGCTTTCATTTTTTCAGAGAAATAAAACAGGGGATTTAATGGCCCGGGCAACAAACGATATGAGCGCTATACGCCAAGCTACCGCCATGGGCTTTGTAGCATTTATAGATGGAGTATTTATGTCTGGCGCAATACTCATTATCATGATTGTCCAGAATCCGAGTATTGCCCTTCTCACTGTTATTCCTCTTCCGATCATTTCGCTACTTATTATCATTTTTGGTACGATGATCGGTAAACGATTCACCAAGGTGCAGGAAATATTTTCCCGCCTTTCCGATATTGCACAAGAAACTATCTCCGGTATCCGGGTTATAAAAGCATTTGTAAAAGAAGATTATTTTGAAGATACATTTTCTAAAGCAAACGACGAATATCGGGACTCCTCCATGTCGCTTGTAAAAGTGGCCGGTCTTTTTTTTCCCCTTATCAATTTTTTAGCTGGTTTGACTATTGTAATCCTCTTATTTGCCGGTGGAGGAGCGGTGCTTGAAAACCGCATGAGCGCGGGGGATATTGTCGCGATGCTCTCGTATTTGCAAATGCTTATTTGGCCAATGATAGGCGCGGGCTTTACCGTAAATTTAATCCAAAGGGGAGCTGCAAGCTTAAAACGCGTAAACGAGATTCTGGAAGAAAAAAGTGAAATGGAAGCTGCTGCCGAATCCTGTTCGACTTGCGGCCCTTCCAGCGGCGCAGCTGCAGGCTCAGATAAAGCCGGAGAAAAAGAGGAAGTTTCAGGTAGATTGCTTGTGAAAAACCTTTCTTATTCCTTTACGGAAAAACCGGTTTTAAATGATATTTCCTTTACCCTTGATCAAGGTCAAACGCTCGGTATATTGGGCAGTGTAGGGTCTGGAAAATCAACTCTTATTAAATTGTTGGTCCGCCTTATTGAGCCGACCCCAGGCACTATTTTTATTGGGGAAAAAGATGTTCGCGATATTTCTTTACCTACATTACGAAAGACTTTCGGCGTCGTGCCTCAAGATTCTTTTCTTTTTTCGGAAACAGTTGAAGCTAATATTCGCTTTGGTAGTCCAGAACTCAGCAACGAACGGTTCGATACAATCTCCACTATTTCAACTATATCTCGCGATGTAGAGACTTTTCCGGCTTCATGGGAAACGATAGTCGGAGAAAAAGGTCTTACTCTTTCTGGGGGTCAAAAACAAAGGATAG